>NZ_JBHWIJ010000299.1:0-10583 GCF_042732255.1 Kitasatospora sp. NPDC059803
GCGCCCCCGCGCGCCCCCCCGCGGCCCGCCGCGACCCCGCGGGGGGCGCAAACCGGGGCGGCGGCCCCGGCCGGGTCGAGGCCCCGCAGGTCGGCGAACAGCTGCCCGTCCGGGAAGTGCGGGGCGCGGCGGTGCGCCCAGGCGGTGACCAGCGCGCTCTTGCCGGCCCCGGCCGGTCCGACCACCAGGGCCAGGCCGTCACCGGCGCGCTCCGGGCCGCACTCGCCGTCCAGCCAGTGGCCCTCGCTGTCCCGGCCGACGAAGTCGACCGGGCGGCGCGGGAGTTGACGGGGCACCCGGGGCGCGGCCGGAGGAGTCGCCGAGCGGGCCGGGGCCGGCTGCTCGGCCCGGCCCCCGGACAGCACCTCGGCGAGCGCCGCCTGGAGCGCCGTGCCGGGCCGGATCCCCAGCTCGCGGTCCAGCCGCACCCGGGCCTGGTGGTAGGCGGACAGCGCGTCCGCCGGCCGCCCGGCCTGGTGCAGGCAGCGCATCAGCAGCGCCACCAGCTCCTCGCGCAGCCCGTCCGTCCGCACGTGCTGCTCCAGGGCCGGCACCGCCGCCACCCCGCTGCCCTGGCGCAGCCGCAGCCCGGCCCAGCTGAGCACGGCGGCGGTGCGGGCCTGCTCCAGCTGGTCGACCACGGCCGCGCGCACGGCGGTGTCGGGCAGGTCGGCCAGGGCCTCGCCGCGCCACAGCCGCAACGCCTGTTCCAGCAGCGCGATCGCCTGCGCGTCCGCCGTGGCGCAGCCGAGCCCGGCCTGTTCGGCGGCCCGGTCGGTCAGCGCCTCGAAGCACAGCGCGTCCACCTCCTCGGCCGGACCGGCCAGCAGGTAGCCGGACGAGCGGGTGTGCAGCACGAACGGGGTGTCGGCGATCGCCTTGCGCAGCGCCGCCACGTGCCCCTGCAAGGCGGCCCGGGCGCTGGCCGGCGGCCGCTCGCCCCACAGCAGCTCGCAGAAGCCGTCCACCCCGACCACCCGGCCCAGCCGCAACGCGAGCAGCGCCAGGATCGCCCTGCGCTGCGCCCCCGGCAGCGAGGCGAAGCCGTCCGCCCCGGCCCGCAGCTCCACCGGGCCGAGGAGCCGAATCCGCACCAGTACCCCCACTTCACCCCACGACGGGCAGGGCGTCCCCCCGCCCCATTGATGTCCCGGGCGTGCCCCGGGGTGGAGCAGTGTAGTGCCCTGAAGTGTCCTGTTCGCGCCAGATCGCCCGCTCCCCGGGCGCCACCGCGTGCCGGCGCCCGGCGCAACGGACGCCGAGCCCGGGCCCTGCGGAACCCGCGGGGCCCGCGTTCGACCCGACAAGATCCACAAATCCCGAGCAGACCCCATCCGGCCGCGTGCAGGTGACCGGACCAGGCCTATCCTCTGACGACGCCGGGAAGACGCCGGAGGTTGTCGTCGGCGGCGGATCCGATCGGCGACAGGGGAGGAGAGGGCCGCATGCACATCGACCTGCTCGGGCCGGTCGCCGTACGACGGGACGACGGGACGACGGTCACACCCTCGGCCCCCAAACGCCGCGCCCTGCTGAGCACCCTCGCCATCCGGCTCAACCAGACCGTCGGCACCGACGAGCTGATCGAGCTGGTCTGGGACGGCGACGCGCCCCCCACCGCCCGCGCCGCGCTCCAGGGGCACGTCGCGGCCCTGCGCCAACTGCTCGACTGCCCCGGGCTCACCCTGGGCACCCGCGGCGCCGGCTACCTGCTGGCCGGCGACCCCGACCGGGTGGACCTGCTGCACTTCCGCGGGCTCTGCGACCGGGCGGGCGTGCTGCGGCCCGCCCCGGCCGCGCCCGCCGCGAGCACCGAGCCCGAGCCGCACGATCCGGCCGTGCCCCTGCTGCGCGCCGCCCTGGACCTGTTCCGCGGCCCGGCCCTCGTCGACTGCGGGTCCGTCCTGCTGCGCGAGCGCACCCTGCCGCACGTCACCGACCTGCGGCTGCGCGCCCTGGACCGGCTCGCCGAGGGCCTGCTCGGGGCCGGCCGCGGCGGCGAGCTGGCCGCCGAGCTGGCCGAGGCGGCGGCCGCCCACCCGACCCGGCAGACGCTGGCCGCCCGGCTGGTCCGCTGCCTCGACCAGGCCGGCCGCCGGGACGAGGCGGCGGCCTGGTACGACCGGGCGGTGGCGCGGCTCTCCGGCCCGCCCGGCCCGGAGCTGCGCCACGCCGGTGAGCGGTCGGCGGACGGCCCCGAGCGGGACGGGCCGCCCAGACCCGCCCGGCTTCCGAGGCGCGGTGCGCCGGACCGCAGGTTCACCGGCCGGTCGGCCGAATTCGCCCGGCTCGACGAGGCCCTGGCCGCCGCCGTCCGGTCCGGCCACCCGATCCTGGTCACCGGACCGGCCGGGGTCGGCAAGACCAGCCTGGTCCAGCACTGGTTGCAGCGGTCCGCCGAGCACTTCCCCGACGGAGTCCTGCACGCCGAGCTGGGCGGCTTCGACCCGGCCGGGCCCCGCGAACCCGCCGACGTGCTGGCCGGGTTCCTGCTCGCCCTCGGCGAGCCGGCGGGAGCCCTGCCCGCCTCGCCCGAGGAGCGGGAGCAGCGCTACCGGGAACTGCTGGCCGGCCGCCGGCTGCTGATCGTGCTGGACGACGCGCGCTCGTACGAGCAGCTCGCCCCGCTGCTGCCCGACCCGCCCCCGCCGGGGGACGGGCCGGCCTGGGGCGGGGACCCCGGGGACGGGGACGGGGACGGGGACGGGGACGGGGACGGGGACGGGGACACCGGCACCCCCGGCACCCCCGTCGTCGTCGTCACCAGCCGCAGCCGGCTGCGCGACCTGCTGGTCCGGGACGGCGGCATCCCGCTCCCGCTGGGCGTGCTCGGCGCCGAGGACGCGGCCGAACTGCTCGCCCGGACCCTCGGCCCGGCCCGGGTCGCCGCCGAACCGCAGGCGGCCGCCGACCTCGCCGCGGCCTGCGACCACCTGCCGCTCGCCCTGCGGCTGGCCGCCGCCCGGCTGGCCGCCCGCCCCGGCTGGACCCTGGGCGACCTGGCCGCGGAACTCGCCGACGAGCAGACCGGCCTCGCCACCCTGGCCGGCACCGACCGCGGCCCGATCGGCGTCACCACCGCCCTGGACCACACCTACCGCACCCTGCCGCCCGCCCCCGCCCGGCTGTTCACCCTGCTCGGCCTGCACCCCGGCGCGGTGATCGACACCGCCACCGCCGCCGCGCTCGCCGACCTGCCGCCCGCCACCACCCGCACCCTGCTGACCCGCCTCGACGCCGTCCACCTGCTGGAGGAGACCACGCCCGGCCGCTACGCCCGGCGCGAGCTGGTCCGGCGCTACGCGGCCGGGCAGGCCGCCGAACTCACCTGCGACGACCGGTTCGTCGCCCTCGACCGGCTGATCGCCCACTACCTCGCGGTCACCGCGGCCTGGACCACCGGAGGCTGGACCACCGCGGCCTGGACGCCCGAGGGCGGCGGCGCGGCCCCGGCGGACGCGGCCGCCTGGTTCCGCCGCGAGGAGAGCGCCCTGCGCGCGGTGGTGGTCTGCGCCGAGCAGTTCGGCCGGACCGCCGAATCCTGGCAGCTCGCCCACCGGATAGGCCTGCTGTACGAGACCACCGGCCACGACCGGACGCACTGGCGCGCCGTCACCGAGGCCGGCCTGCGCGCCGCCCACGGCTGCGCGGACCAGGCGGCCGTCGCCCGGCTGGCCACCGACCTCGCCGTCCTGCACGTGGACCGCGCCGCCCACCGCACCGCCGTCCAGCAGCTGGAACGGGCCGTGGCCGCCGCCGACCGGGCCGGCGACCAACTGCTGCGCCACCACTGCCGGGCCCGGGTGGCCGGTGCACTGCTGCGGGCCGGCCGCTACGACCAGGCCCTGCCGCTGATGACCGACCTGGTGAGCGCCGCCCGTACCCCGGCCGTCGGCGACCTGCTCGTCCGCGCGCTCACCGACCTCGCCGACGCGCTGGTCCTGGCCGGCGCCCCCGGCCCGGCCCTGGTCCACGCCGACGAGGCCGTCCGGGTCGCCACCACCCGTTCCGGCGTCGAGGCCGTCCTCGCCACCCAGAGCCGGGCCCGCGCCCTGCAGGCGCTCGGCCGCCGCGACGCCGCCCTGTCCACGGCCCGACTCGCCGTCGCCCTGGGCCGCACGGTCGGCGACACCGGGCTGGAGTCCCGCACCCACGGCCTGCTGGCGGACCTGCTGTGCGAACTGGGCCGCACCACCGAGGGGGCCGTCGCCAGACGGCAGGCCCGGGCCCTGGCGGCGGGGGAGCGCTGACGGTGCGCCGCCCCGCCGCCGCAGCCCCGTCCCGCCCGTTCGTCCCGTCCCGCTCGCCCTGCCCGTCCTGCTCGCCCTGCCCGTCCCGCTCGCCCTGTTCGTCCCGTCCGATCGGCGCAACCACAGGCGGAACTATGGGCAGAACCAGTGCGCGCGGCCGTCCCGCCAGCGAGTGGGACGCCGCGGCCCGCACCGGGGTGCCCGGCGCCTGAGCTGGGCGCTCGATGCTGGGAAAGAGCTGGGTACGAGGCATACTTCTGCCCGGGCATACTTCTGCCTGGGACGGTCGATCAGGCACAACGCCTGGCAGAAGTAACGGCGCTAGCAGGGGCGGGACATGACGGCTGTGAGCGGCACGGGAACGGGCACGGACTCCGAGGGGGTCGGCGACTTCGGCCGCCTGCTGGCCGGGCACCGGGTGGCGGCGGGCCTGACCCAGGAGGAGCTCGCCGCGGCGGCCGGCGTCAGCCTGCGCGCCGTCGGGGACATGGAGCGCGGCCGCACCCGGGGGCCGCAGCGGCGTACCGTCCGGGCCCTGGCCGAGACGCTGGGCCTGGACGCCCCGCAAACCGCCGCGCTGGACCGGGCCGCCCAGTGCGGCCGCCCCCGGGGGACCAGGCCGGTGTCGGCCGCCGCCCCCACCCGTGGACCGGCCGCCCCCGCCCCCGCTCACGCCCCTGCCCCCGCCGGACCGGCCGAGACCGGGGACGCCGCGCCCGCCGCCCCGCTCGTGCCCGGCGCCCTCGCGCTGCCTCGCGACATCGCCGACTTCACCGCCCGCGAGGGCGCCCTCGCCCTGCTGGCCGAGCTGGCCGAGGACGACCGGCCCGCCCACCCCCGGGTGGTGCTGATCAGCGGTCAGCCCGGTCTGGGCAAGACCGCCTTCGCCCTGCACGCCGCCCACACCCTGGCCCCCTTCTTCCCCGACGGGCAGCTCTCGCTCGACCTCGGCGGCATGGCCGCCACCCCGCTCTCCGCCCGCGACGCGCTCGGCCAGGTGCTGCGCGCCCTGGGCGTCGCCGACAACGCGGTGCCCGCCGGGACGGAGGAGCGGGCCGGCCTCTACCGGGCCCTGGTGCGCGAGCGCCGGCTCGTCCTGGTCCTGGACAACGTCGCCGACGAGAGCCAGGTGCGCCCGCTGCTGCCCGGCTCCGGGCCCGCCGTGACCCTGGTGACCAGCCGCAACGCCCTGCCCGGACTGGAGTCGGTGCTCCGCCTGCGGCTGGACGCCCTGGCCCCGGGCGAGGCCGCCGACCTGCTGGCCCGGATCGCCGGCCGCGAGCGGATCGACGCGGCGCCCGACGCCACCGCCGAACTGGCCCGGCTCTGCGGATACCTGCCGCTCGCGCTGCGCATCGCCGGGCAGCGGCTGGTGGCCCGCCCGCAGCAGCCGGTCAGCCATCTGGTGCGCCAACTGGCCGCCGAGGAACACCGGTTGGACCTGCTGGAAACCGGGGACCTGGCCGTCCGCCCGGCCTTCGCGCTCTCCTACCGGCGGCTGCCGGCCGAATCCCAGCTGGTGCTGCGCCGCTCCGCACTGACCGCCGGGCACGACTTCACCGCCGCCGTCGCCGCCGCCTACGCGGGCCTGCCGCCCGGCCGGACCGAACTCGTCCTGGAGCAGCTGATCGACGCCGGGCTGGTGCAACTCGCCACCCCGGAGCGCTACCGGCTGCACGACCTGGTCCGGCTCTACGCGGGCGAGCGGCTCGACGCCGACGAGGGCCCCGAGGCGGTGGCGCAGGCCCGGGCCAGGGCCGGTGACTGGCTGCTGAACCGGGCCGCCGAGTACGGCCTGCGGTTCGACCCGGACCACGCGGCGGCGGACCCCGACGCCGACGCCGACGCGGACCGGACCGGCCCCCCGGTGCCGCTCACCGAGGCGGCGCGCTGGCTGGAGGAGGAGCACCCGGAGTGGCTGGCCGCCCTCCACCAGGCCTTCGCCGCCGGCCGGCACCGGGAGGTGATCGACACCGCCGAAGCCATGCACTGGTTCTCCGACCGGCTGCTGAGCTGGGACATCTGGGCCGAGGTCTTCCAGCTGTCGGTCGACGCGGCCCGCGCCTGCGGCGACCAACTGGCCGAGGCCGTCCACGTCAACTACCTGGCGTGGACGTACGTCACCTGCCTGCACCGCTACCAGCGCGGCATCGACCTGGCCAACGAGGGGCTGGAACTGGCCCGCCGGATCGGCGCCCGGGAGCAGGAGGGCTGGGCGCTGACCTACCTCGCGGCCGGTCTGCGGCACCTGCACCGGCACCGGGAGGCCATCGACGCCTACCACCGGGCCGCGGACGCCTTCGCCGCCGTCAACAGCCGCGCCGGCTGGATCGGCCGGCTGGTCACGCTGCGCGGTGCGGCCAACTGCCTGCGCGACTCGGGCCGGGCCGAGGAGGCGGTGGAGTCCCGCCGGCGCGCGCTGGCCGGCGCGCTGGAGCTGGTGGAGCGCTGGTCCTCGCCGCTGATGCACCTGGCGGCGGCCATGACGGCCCACGAACTCGGCCTGGACCGCGCCGCGCTGGGGCGCTGGCCGGCCGCCGAGAAGGCCTACCGGCAGGCCCTGACCCACTACGAGGAGGTCGGCCGGCCGGACAGCATGACCAAGACCCTCACCGAGCTCGGCACCGCCCTGATCGAGCAGGGCCGCGCCGAGGAGGCCCGCGAACTCCTCACCGAGGCGCTCACCGACCTCAGCGCGGACGGCCCCCGGCAGGGGCGGCGCCGGACGGGGTGAGGTCCGCACGAGGGAACGCCCGGGGCCCGGGGCCCGAGACGCGCACGCCCGCACGGCGGGTGGGCCGTGCGGGCGCGTGAGCGGCGGACTGTGCGGGTCGGTCAGATCCGGGTGTCCTCGACCACCGGCAGCGAGTGGTTCTCGGCGAAGGCGCTCGGGGCGAACGAGTTCCGCGGCGCGACGGCCGGCTTCTTGCCGCAGAAGGCCGGCTCCAGCGCGTTCATCAGGCCCTGCGTCACGGAGCCGTTGTTGGAGGCGTTGGCGAACACGACGACGGAGCGCTTGCCGTCCGGGGTGGCGAACGACTGGGTCTGGAAGCCCTGGACGATGCCGCCGTGGCCGTACACGTCGCCGCAGGACAGCGAGATGCGGCGCAGCCCGAGGCCGTAGCTGATCTTGGTGGTGGGGGTGGCCAGGGCGGCCGTCATCTGCTTCAGCGAGTCGTCCGAGACCAGCCCGCCGGAGCTGCCCGCCATCAGCGCGGTGAGGAAGTGGTCGAGGTCGGCGGCGTCGGAGATGACCGCGCCGGCGGTCCACACCCAGGAGCCGGTCTGCTGGGTGGAGTCCAGCAGCGGCTTGCTGCGGTTGTCGTTGGTGAGGTAGCCGGTGACGTGGGCGCCCTGGATCTCCTGGTCGGGCACGACGAAGGAGGTCTTGCTCAGGCCCAGCGGCTCGATGATCCGCTCGCGCAGGACGTCCTCGTAGGGGCGGCCGGTGAGGTGCTCGACCGCGAGGCCCATCAGGACGAAGTCGGTGTTGGAGTAGGAGTAGCGGCTGCCGGGCGTGTACTGCTGGCCGTGCTTGACGGACATCGCCACCAGGTCGCGCGGCGCGTACACGTTGGTGCGGATGCGCGCCTCGAAGGCGCTGGTGGTCTCCTCGCCGGCCTGCTCCAGGAGGTCGTTGGTGTGGTCGTAGATCCCGGCGCGGTGCTCCATGACCTGGCGGCCCGTCATGGTCCAGGTGTCCGGCAGGGTGCCGGCCGGCAGGTAGTCGCGCAGCGGCTTGTCGAGGTCGATCAGGCCCTGCTCCGCCAGCTGCATCACGAGAACGGCGTTGAACATCTTGCTGTTGCTGCCGACCCGGAACCTCCACGAGGAGTTCATCGGGGTGCCGTCCAGGTCGGCCTTGCCGACGGCCAGCGACCGGGTGGACTCGGCGTCGCCGTGGTCGCGGATCACCGCGAAGGCGCCCGGGGCGCCCGCGTCGGTGGTGGCCTGGAGGGCGGCGCGCACCGCGGCCGTGTCCGGGGTGGGCGCGCTGGTGGTGCCCTGGTCGGCGGCCACGGCCTGCGCGGCTCCGGTCGCCAGCAGGACGACACCCGCGGCCGCCACCGCGAGCGGACGCAGAAGGCTGATCTTCGCCATGATCCTCTGTTCTCTCACTCGGCTGACGCGGCGTCCGGCCACGTCCTCGAAGATCCACTATCACCGGCGGGGCCGGTGGCTGGCAAAGTGAACCGGATCGGCCGCACCATCCGTTTCCCGACCCGGGGTCAAGGTTTTACCTGCTGTCGTCTACCCGCGTCGACCGATCCACCCGATGCTGTTCGGGCGCCTCGCGCGTGCTCCCGCACCTTCGCCCAGGCCTTCCCCCCTCACCGATCGTGGAGTTCCGCATGCCCCTGGCCACCTCCGCGCGCCGGGCCGGCGCGCTGCTGCTCGCCGCCGCCGGCCTGATACCGCTGTCCGGCACCGCCCAGGCCGCCACCGCCGCCACCGCCGCCACGTACACGCCGATCGTGTTCCCGGACCAGGACCACGGCGTCGTCTACGACCTCATCAACTCGGCCACCCGCTCCGTCGACGTGACCATGTACGAGCTGCGCGACACCACCGCCGTCAACGCCCTGATCGGCCGCCGGCGGGCCGGCCTCACCGTCCGGGTGATCCTCGACGGCCGGCACACCTCGGTCAACGGCGCCGCCTACTCGGCCCTGCGGGCCGCCGGCGTCGGGGTGACGTACTCCTCTTCCGCGTTCGTCTACACCCACCAGAAGACCGTCACCGTGGACGGCGCCAAGTCCCTGATCCTGACCGGGAACCTGGACTCCACCTACTACTCCAGCAGCCGCGACTTCGGCGTCGTCGACACCGACGCCAACGACGTCGCCGCGATCGAGCAGGTCTTCGCCGCCGACTACGCCCAGACCTCGATCACCCCCTCCGACGGCGACAACCTGGTCTGGTCGCCCACCGACTCGCAGGCCCGCCTGCTGGACCTGATCAACGGCGCGCAGCACACGCTGGACCTGGAGCAGCTGGAGTTCGGCGACCAGGCCCTGGTGGACGCGGTCGCCGCGGCCGCCGGCCGGGGCGTCACCGTGCGGGTGGTGGGCATGAACCCCTCGTCCTACAGCAGCTACTTCGACCAGGTGGTCACGGCCGGCGGCCAGGTGGTCACCTACTCCTCGACCACGGGCCTGTACATCCACGCCAAGGCGATCGTCGCCGACTACGGCACGGCCTCGGCCAAGGTGTTCGCCGGTTCGGAGAACTTCTCCGACAACTCGCTGAACAACAACCGCGAGCTGGGCCTGATCACCACCGACTCCGGCGTGCTGACCACCGTCGAGTCCACCGCCGCCCGCGACTTCGCCAACGGCACGCCGTACTAGACGCCGTACCGGACCGGTTCGTCGCGCAGCCCTGATCGAGCGTCCGCGCCAGGGCCGCTCCCTACCCGAGGAATTGTCATGACTTCGTCCACCAAGCACGGCTCCCGCCGCACCGCCACCGCCCTCGGCTCGGTGGCCGCGCTGGTCGCGGCCTCCGCCGGCCTCTGGGCCGCCACCACCTCCACCGCGCAGGCCGCCGCGCTGCCCGCGCCCGACCACATCGTCGTCGTGGTGATGGAGAACCACGCCTACAACCAGGTCGTCGGCAGCAGCAGCGCCCCGTACCTCAACTCCCTGGCCACCGGCGGCGCCAACCTCACCCAGTCGTTCGGCATCACCCACCCCAGCCAGCCGAACTACTACGCCCTGTTCTCCGGCTCCACCCAGGGCGTCACCGACGACAGCTGCGTCTCCGTCGGCGCCCTCCAGGGCCCCAACCTGGCCTCCGAGGTCACCGCCGCCGGCAGGACCTGGGCCAGCTACAACGAGACCCTGCCCGCCCAGGGCAGCACCACGTGCAGCAGCGGCAAGTACGCGCAGAAGCACAACCCCTGGTTCGGCTTCGGCAACGTCCCGCTGAACTCGGCCAGGACCTTCGCCCAGTTCCCGACCGACTACACCACCCTGCCGAACGTCTCCTTCGTCGTACCGAACCTCTGCAGCGACATGCACGACTGCTCGGTCGGCACCGGCGACACCTGGATCAAGAACAACCTCGGCGCCTACGCCACCTGGGCCAAGAGCCACAACAGCCTGCTCGTGGTCACCTTCGACGAGGACAACCGGCTCGCGGGCAACCGCATCCCGACCGTCTTCTACGGCGCCCACGTCACCCCCGGCAGCACCTCCGCCGCCACCTACAACCACTACAACGTGCTGCGCACCCTGGAGGACCTCGCCGGCGCCACCACCCACGCGGGCAACGCGGCCAACGCCGCTGACATCACCGGCATCTGGAACTGAGGCCCGCCGCCCGGCCCTC
>NZ_JBHWIJ010000300.1:0-9753 GCF_042732255.1 Kitasatospora sp. NPDC059803
CCCCCATGCCGTTCTTCGAGGACCTCGAAGAACGGCATCACCCGCGAGGCCGCGTCGGTGAGTGGGCCGTGCGGGATGTGCCAGTCACGTATCTCGTTCGCCCCGGACTCTCGGCAGGGGGAACTGGCTTGACCATTGCGGAGCTGGCAGTCGGGGTTCTTGTGGTCAGCGGCGCCGCAACGGGCACGGCGGGGGTGTCTCGTCGGTCGGGTTGAAGGTTCGGGGGCATGACACGGCCGAGACCGCTCGGAGTTGCTGGCCTGGGGTCCAGTACGTCCCCCGGGCGTCACTCGTCACTCGGCGCCATCCGGGTTCAGGCACTCTCCGGATGCCTCGTGCCGTAGGCGCAGGACCCGCGCGTTCGTCAGCTTGGAGCGGTCCACGCTCTCCGGAGCTTTGCAGGCCTCCCGCTCCATGGCGTCGAACCACTGGCAGGACGGGCACTTGTCCGCATCAACGGTGGGTTGGCCGGGCCCGCGCCGAGCGATTTCACGCAAGGACATCGCCGACCGCCTTCCAGTGCTGCTGGTTGGCATCGACGCTCACGCCGAGGTGTGGACCAGCCGCCAACCGCTGCGAGTTCGTGATCACCGCTCAACTCCCCTGCCGATCGAAGCCATCGGCAGGACGTTAAGCGGACGAGATTCGCCGGCGGGAGCATGATTCTCGAATATTCCAGCCCCGGCAGCTGGGGTGCGTGGGAATTCTCAGGCAGAACCGAGTGCCCTGCGGCACCGCGTGATGATGCGGTGGGCGTCCAGTCCGTAGACGGCCGCGCCGGCCAGCGTCTCCCACACACGCAGGTACAGCGTCACGTTGTCGGGCTGGTCCAACCACAGCTCCGCGTGCCAGTCCTCGACGATGACGAGCCGTTCGTCGTGAATCCAAAATCCGTTGGCAGGAGGCAACCCGAGTGAGGCTTCGAACGGCACGATGCCCAAGGAGACGGTATCCAGTCCGACCACACCGCTGAGTCGGTCAAGTTGCGCGGCTAGCACGGCCGGTGGGCACACCAGGGCGCGTAGTGCGGATTCCCACATGACGATGTGGTATCGCTTGCCTGGCCGGTACAGGCTTTCCTGTCGCTGGACGCGGGCTCGAACGGCGTCCTCTACATCGCGCGGCGACTGGTGGAGGCTGACGTACGCGCTGAAGATGTGCCGGGCGTAGTCGGCCGTCTGGAGCATGCCGACGATCATGGAATTCTGCCACGCGCGCATGACGCGTGAACGCTCGTGCTCGGCGGTCAGCGTGTCCTGCACCGGTTTGTGTCCGGCGGCCAACTGCCGTCGCCAGGTGCGGGTCCCCGACTCGAAGGCCCGTAGCCTGGCCGACAGTTCGGGCGCTGTGTGGGGTTGTCCGACGCCCTCGGCCCAGGCCTTGAGGTCCTCGTGGGTGGCCGTCTGTCGGCCGGTCTCCAGCTTGCTGACCTTGGATTGCGTCCAGCCCAGACGGTCGGCCAGTTGCCTGCCTGTGAGACCGCCCTCGGTGCGCAGCTCACGGAGCCGCAGACCGAGGGCGATTCGTGCTTGTTGGAAGTCGGTGCTCACATGGCGGACGGTACCTCAGCGCCGAATTCGCGGCTCGGCGTGGCGAAGTGCCAGGCAGCGTCCCGTACCTGGCAGGCGCGGGCCACCTGCACCGGGTCGGTGATCAGTTCGATGTCGGTCAGGTCGTCGTCGGCGTCGAAGTGCAGCAGGGCGATGACGCGCGAGTCGAACAGCCAGGCGTCCTCCTGCGGAAGACCCAGGCGTTCGGCGTCGGCCCGCCAGAGGTACCGGGTGTCCTCGCCGACGGCGTTGTTCCGTTCGGCGTTGTCGAGCAGGTACCGCTGCCCCAGGGTGGGCGGGTTGTCCATGATCCGCACCCGCTCGAACCGTTTGCCCAGGGCCGCCTGTTCGCGGCGCGAGCGGCACCAGGGGTCGTCCAGGTCCCATCCGGGCGCCATCCCGGCAGCGAACCGGCGGTAGGTTTCGGTCTGCTCGTCGGAGCGGTACCGGCGGCGGGTCTCCAGCCGGAAGGCCGTGTGCTGGAAGCTCTTGAACATGTTCTCGAACTCTTCGTAGCCGATCAGCACGCGTTCCCGGTCCACGTCGCGCGGCGCGAAGTCCGTGAGCAGCGCGCGGGGCACGATCACGAACCCTTCGCCGGGCTTGATGTTGCGGAGTTGGGCGATCTCGTCGGGGTCGGTCACGACATCGCCCTGCACCAACACCTCCCCGGTGTCGACGTCCTCGTAGAGCGTCGGGCATCCGCTGTTTCCGGAGTTGCTTCCGATGTACCGCAGTCGTCGGCTCACAGCCGCTCCCCTCGCTGTCGGTCAGGCGGAATCAGGATGCCCGGGGACCGGCCCGAGGGGAGTGCCGATTCGCGAATATTCTCCTGGCGCGGCGGAAAGGCCCCGCGTGGTGGTCAGCGGGTGGCGAGGGACTCCAGGAGGCGTTCGAGGGAGGTGCCGAGGCCCCAGCGGGTGGCGAGGTCTTCGAGGGTCATCGGGTCGAGCGGCTCGTGGGGGAGGGCCGGGTCGAAGGTGGGGAGGGGGGCGTCGGGGGCGACGCGGACGACGGTGGGGGCGACGTCGAGGTAGGCGGCGCCTTCGACGAGGTTGCGGCGGCGGGCCGGGGTGAGCTTGGAGGAGAGGTCGAGGGCGGCGGCGCGGATGGTGGTGAGGTCGCCGTACTCGTTGATGAGCTGGGCGGCGGTCTTCTCGCCGATGCCCTTGACGCCGGGCAGGCCGTCGCTCGGGTCCCCGCGCAGGGCGGCCATGTCGGCGTACTGGGCGCCGCGCACGCCGTACTTCTCCAGGAGCAGCGCGTCGTCGGTGATCTGCAGGTTGCCCATGCCCTTGACCGGGTAGAGCACGGTGATCTCGCGGGCGTCGTCGACCAGTTGGAACAGGTCGCGGTCGCCGGTGACGATCTGTACGGGCCCTTCGGCGCGGGCGGTGAGGGTGCCGATCACGTCGTCGGCCTCGTAGCCGGGGGAGCCGACGCGGGCGATGCCGAGCGCGTCCAGCACCTGTTCGATCACCGGGACCTGCGGGGCGAGCGTGTCCGGCACCTCCTCCTCGCCGTCCTGGGCCGCCTCGGCGACCCGGTGGGTCTTGTACGAGGGGAGGAGGTCGACCCGCCACTGCGGGCGCCAGTCGGCGTCCATGCAGGCGACGAGCTGGTCGGGGTGGTGGTCGTGGACCAGCCGGGCGATGAAGTCCAGCAGGCCGCGGACGGCGTTGACCGGTTCGCCCTGGGGGGAGCGCAGGGTGTCCGGCACGCCGTAGTAGGCCCGGAAGTACAGGCTGGCGGAGTCGAGGAGCATCAGTCGCGGTGCGGTCACGTGTCAGATCATGCCGCACCGCGACGACAGGAGGGCGGCTTCAGTGCTCGTGCGGGCCGGCGCGGTGGACCGGGCCGTGCGCGTCGGCGCAGTGTTCGGCGGGCTGTTCGCCGGGGGCGGCGATCTGGAGCAGGGCGCCGGCCGCGTCTTCGCCGACGTGGTCGACCTGGAGCGTGCTGTGGGTGATGCCGTACTCGTCGGCCAGTCCGCGTTGGAGCTCGCGCCGGACGGCGTGGCAGTCGCCGCCGGGGGTGACGAGGATGTGTGCGGACAGGGCGGGCTGGTTGGAGGTGATCTCCCAGATGTGCAGGTCGTGGATCTCCTCGACCAGCGGCTGGGCGACCATCCGGTCGGCCACCGCGTCTGGGTCGATGCCGGCCGGGGCGGCCTCCAGGAAGATCCGCCCGGAGTCGCGGACCAGGCCGATGCCGGCCTTGAGCATCAGCGCGACGACGACCAGCGAGGCGATCGCGTCGGCCCGGACGAAGCCGGTGGTCAGCATGACGGCGCCGGCGACGGCGGTGGCGATGAACGCGTACAGGTCGGTGAGCACGTGCTGGAAGGCGCCCTCGACGTTGAGCGAGCTGCGGTTGGCCTTCGACATGCACCAGGCGGCGGCCAGGTTGACGACGATCCCGATCAGTGCGGTGACCAGCACCAGTGAGCCGGCGACCTCCGGCGGTTCGAACAGCCGGGTGACGGCCTCGTAGCCCAGCCAGGCGGACAGCACCAGCAGGGTGACGCCGTTGGCCTGGGCGGACAGGATCTCGGCGCGCTTGAGGCCGTACGTGTAGCCGCCGCGGGCCGGGCGGGCGGCGAGGCGCATCGCGACCAGCGCGAGGACGATCGAGGCGGCGTCGGTGAGCATGTGCGCCGCGTCGGAGATCAGGGCCAGGGACTTCGCGGCGAAGCCGACGACGACCTCTCCGGCCATGAAGACGACGATGAGTGTGAGGGCGCTGAGCAGCCAGCGGCGGTCGGCGTCGGCGGCGACACCGTGCGAGTGGCCTCCGTGGCCGCCGAGTCCGCCGTGCCGGTGTCCGCCGTGGTCGTGCGCGTGCTTGTGGTCATGCGCATGATCAGTGTGGGAATGCTCGTGCCCGGCCATCGAAGTCCTCTCTGGACGCACGGGTGGGGAGGGGAGGGGCGCGATCGCCCTGCACCCGAAGTGAACCGCAGAACGGACAAAGATCCAAAGGCTGTACTGGTGACCGTTGTCGTTGCCGTTGAGCGGTCCGTTCCGCCCGTGCGGGCGGGCCCCGGCTACCCGATCAGCGCGGTGTCCAACTGCGCCGCGGTGGCCGCCCGGACCAGGGCCCGCATCACCCGCAGGTCCTCCCCCTGCTCCGGGTGCCACTGCACGCCCAGGGTGAACCCCGGGCCCTCGACCGCCTCGACCGTCCCGTCCGGCGCGTGGGCCGAGACCCGCAGGCCCGCCCCGACCCGGTCGACGGCCTGGTGGTGGAAGGTCGGCACCTCCACCTCGCTCTCCGGGAGCAGCCCGCCGAGCAGCGTCCCCGGCACCGGCCGCACCAGGTGTGTCCCGTAGCCGCCGTCCGCGCCGCCGTGGACGTCGACCGGCACGACGTCCGGCAGGTGCTGGACGAGCGTCCCGCCGCAGACGACGTTGAGCACCTGCATGCCCCGGCAGATCCCCAGCAGCGGCATCCCGGCCGCCAGGGCCGCCCGCAGCAGGGCCGACTCCCACCGGTCCCGTTCGGGGGAGTCGACCTCGGTGCGGGGGTGGGCGGGCTGGCCGTAGTAGGCGGGGTCGATGTCGGGCCCGCCCGCGATGACGAGGGCGTCGAGCCGGGCGAGCACCTCGGGTGCGCGGTCGGGGGAGTCGGGCGGGAGCAGCACCGCGATCCCGCCGGACTCCTGGACGTATGCGGTGTACCGCTCGGGCACCAGGGCCACCCGGCGGCCCTGCCAGTTGCTCCAACTCGCGTCGACCAGGTAGGTGCTGACGCCGATGAAAGGCCTGCGATCCATGGCGGGCATTCTCCCCCCGCACCGCCTGATCCCCCGTCAACCACGCATGTCGGCGCGCCACACGTGTCCGCCCTCTTCCGCGCCGTCCGCCGCAGGCCGTACGGTTCGCTGTGACCGCTTGAACTCGAAGAGTGATCGTGGAGGGTTCCGTCATGCCCGAGAACGCCGCCGCGGGCGTGCCGCCCCGGGCGCCGCTGACCCTGGACGAACTGCGCACGCTGGTGGACACCGGCGAGGTCCACACCGTGGCGCTGGCGTTCACGGACATGCAGGGGCGCCTGCAGGGCAAGCGCTTCGCCGCCCGCTTCTTCCTGGACGAGGTGGTCGAGCACGGCGCCGAGGCCTGCGACTACCTGCTCGCCGTGGACGTCGACCTGAACACCGTCGACGGCTACGCCTTCTCCTCCTGGGCCACCGGCTACGGCGACTTCGCGATGCGCCCCGACCTCGGCACCCTGCGGCTGACCCCCTGGCAGCCGGGCACCGCGCAGGTGACCGCGGACCTGGCCCGGCACGGCGGCCACCCGGTGGACGCGGCCCCCCGCCAGCTGCTGCGCCGCCAGATCGCGCGCCTGGCGGAGTACGGGCTGGCCGCCGACATCGGGACCGAGCTGGAGTTCCTGGTGTTCCGGGACACCTACGAGCAGGCCTGGCTGGGCGGTTACCGCGGCCTGACGCCGGCGAACCTGTACAACGTGGACTACTCGATGCTGGGCACCGCCCGGGTCGAGCCGCTGCTGTCCCGGATCCGCAACGAGATGGCGGGCGCCGGGCTGGTGGTGGAGTCGGCCAAGGGCGAGTGCAACCTCGGCCAGCACGAGATCGCCTTCCGCTACGCGGACGCGCTGACCACCTGCGACCAGCACAGCGTCTACAAGACGGGCGCGAAGGAGATCGCCGCGCAGCAGGGGTGCGCGCTGACCTTCATGGCCAAGTACAACGAGCGCGAGGGCAACAGCTGCCACATCCACCTGTCGCTGCGCGACGCGGTGGGCGCGCCGGCCTTCGCCGACCGGGACGGCCGGATGACCGACACCATGCGGCACTTCCTGGCCGGCCAGCTGACGGCGCTGCGCGAGTTCAGCCTGCTGTACGCGCCGAACATCAACTCCTACAAGCGCTACCGCCAGGGCTCGTTCGCCCCGACGGCGGTGGCCTGGGGCCGGGACAACCGGACCTGCGCCTACCGGGTGGTCGGCCACGGCCAGGGCCTGCGGATGGAGAACCGGGTGCCGGGCGGGGACGTCAACCCGTACCTGGCGGTGGCCGGGATGATCGCGGCCGGCCTGCACGGGCTGCAGCGGAAACTGGAGCTGCCGGCGCCGTGCCTGGGCAACGCCTACGCCGTCGAGGAGTACGCCCGGGTGCCCGGTTCGCTGCGCGAGGCCGCGGAGTTGTGGGGCGACAGCGAGCTGGCCCGGGTGGCCTTCGGCGACGACGTGGTCGAGCACTACCTGAACATGGCCCGGGTGGAGCAGTGCGCCTTCGACGGCACCGTCACCGACTGGGAGCGCTACCGATCCTTCGAACGGATGTGAGGCCGATGACCGACCCCACCGACCCCACCGTCAGCACCGTCCGCAATCCCGCCACCGGCGAGGTGCTCGCCACCGTCCCGGACACCACCGCGGGGCAGGTGGACGCGGCGGTCCAGCGCGCGTCGAAGGCCCAGCCGGCCTGGGCGGCGCTGGCACCGGGCGAACGGGCCCGACTGCTGCGCCGGTTCGCCGACCAGGTCGAGGTGCACGTTCCGGAACTGGCCGCACTGGAGGTGCGCGAGGCCGGCCACACCGTGGGCAACGCCCGCTGGGAGGCCGGCAACGTCCGGGACCTGCTGGAGTACGCGGCCGGGGGAGTGGAACGCCTGACCGGCCGCCAGATCCCGGTGGCCGGCGGCCTGGACGTGACCTTCCACGAGCCGGTCGGCGTGGTCGGGGTGATCGCGCCGTGGAACTTCCCGATGCCGATCGCCGCCTGGGGCTTCGCGCCGGCCCTGGCGGCGGGCAACGCCGTCCTGCTCAAGCCCGCCGAGGCGACCCCGCTCACCGCGCTGCGGCTGGCCGAACTCGCCCTGGCGGCAGGGCTGCCGGAGGGCCTGTTCCAGGTGCTGCCGGGCCCGGGCGCGACGACCGGCCGGGCCCTGGTGGACCACCCGGCGGTCCGCAAGATCGTCTTCACCGGCTCGACCGTGGTCGGCAAGGAGGTGGCCGCCCGCTGCGCGGCCCGGGCCAAGCGGGTCACCCTGGAGCTGGGCGGCAAGAGCCCCAGCATCGTCTTCGCCGACGCCGACCTGGCCCGCGCCGCGGACCCGATGTCCTTCGCCGACAACAGCGGCCAGGACTGCTGCGCCCGCAGCCGGATCCTGGTCCAACGCGAGGCGTACGACGACTTCCTGGCGCTGCTGCTGCCCGCCGTCGAGGCGCTGCGCACCGGCGACCCGGCGGACCCCGAGACCCGGCTGGGCCCGCTGATCTCGGCCGCCCAGGTGCGCCGGGTCGCCTCCTACGTCACCCCGGACCTGCCGGTGCTGGCCCGCGGCGCGGTGCCGGACGGGCCCGGCTACTGGTACCCGCCGACGGTGATCGCGCCGGCCGACCCGGAGGTGCCGGCCGTCACCGAGGAGATCTTCGGCCCGGTCGCCGCCGTCCTGCCGTTCACCGACGAGGCGGACGCGCTGCGGCTGGCCAACGCCACCCGCTACGGCCTGTCCGGCTCGATCTGGACCAGGGACCTCGGCCGGGCGCTGCGGCTGGCCCGCGGCGTCGCGGCGGGCAACCTGTCGGTCAACTCGCACTCCTCGGTGCGGTACTGGACGCCGTTCGGCGGCTACGGCGAGTCCGGGGTCGGCCGGGAGCTGGGGCCGGACGCGCTGCGCCACTTCACCGAGACCAAGAACGTCTTCATCCACAGCGAGGAGTAGCAGCCGATGACGGAGAACGACGCCCCGGTGTGCCGCCGCCTGGTCGGCCGCACCGCCGTGATCACCGGCGCCGGCAGCGGGATCGGCCTGGCGGCCGCCCGCCGGCTCGCCTCGGAGGGCGCGAAGGTGGTCTGCGCGGACCTGGACGAGCAGTCCGGGCGGGCGGCCGCCAAGGAGGTCGGCGGCCTGTTCGTGCACACCGACGTCACCGACCCGTACATGGTCGAGGCGCTGTTCGACGAGGCGTACGAGACGTACGGGAGCGTGGACGTCGCGTTCAACAACGCGGGCATCTCGCCGCCGGAGGACGACTCGATCCTGACCACCGGCCTGGACGCCTGGCGCAAGGTCCAGGAGGTCAACCTGACCTCGGTGTACCTGTGCTGCAAGGCCGCGCTGCCGTACATGCGGCGGCACGGGCGGGGCTCGATCATCAACACGGCCAGCTTCGTGGCCCGGATGGGTGCGGCCACCTCGCAGATCTCGTACACCGCCTCCAAGGGCGGGGTGCTGGCGATGTCCCGGGAACTGGGCGTGCAGTTCGCCCGGGAGGGGATCCGGGTGAACGCGCTGTCACCGGGGCCGGTGGACACCCCGCTGCTGCGGGAGCTGTTCGCCACGGACCCGGAGCGGGCGGCCCGCCGGCTGGTGCACATCCCGCTGGGCCGGTTCGCCCGGGCCGAGGAGATCGCCGCCGCGGTGGCCTTCCTGGCGAGCGACGACTCGTCCTTCATCACGGCGAGCGAGTTCCTGGTGGACGGCGGCATCTCGGGTGCCTACGTGACCCCGCTGTAGCCCCGGGCGGGCCCGACGGTCCTGAGCGTGCCCGTCGCGCCCCTTCTCACCGTAATCTCATCGAAAACCACCGGAATTCGAGGCCGCGCTGATTTCGCGCTTATCCGCGTGCCTTTAGATTCTCTGTTGTGAGCGAGCAGATTCCCGCCGGGTGGTACCCGGACCCGAAGGACACCGGCGGCGACCCGAGGCCGCAGCGCTGGTGGGACGGCAGGGGTTGGACGGCCAGCACCCGGCCCGCACCCTCGGACGCCCCGGAGCCGGTGCCCCCGGCGGCCGGGGCTCCGGGGCCGGGGCCGGCCGACGAACCCACGGTGCTGCAGGGGGAGGTGCTGGACAGCGGGCCGACCGTCCGCTACCCGGAGCCGCCGCCCTTCGGCACCGCCTACGGCTCCGAGGCACCGCCGCCGCGCAAGCCCCGGCGCCGGCCGTCCCCGATGATGATCGCCGCCACCGTCGCGGCGCTGCTCGGCCTGGGCACCGGCTCCGGGATCACCTTCCTGGCGATGGACGGCCAGAGCGACAACCGCCCGCAGCGCAGCGCCCGGCAGGCCGTGCCGAACGGCGAGAACGGCCCCTGGAACGGCTTCCCGGGCCTCGGCGGCAACGGGAACGGCGGCAGCGGGAACGGCAACAACGGGAACGGCGGCAGCGGGAAGGCCAGGCACGGCCCCGGCAACGCGATCCACCTCGTTACCGGGCACTCCCTCCCC
>NZ_JBHWIJ010000300.1:9763-10540 GCF_042732255.1 Kitasatospora sp. NPDC059803
GGGCGCCGGTCTCTCGCGCACCCCCCCCCCCGCCCCAACACCCCCGGGCGCTCGCGGCCACGCCACCAACGGCCCGGGGGGCACCGGGGGGCCCGGTGGAAACGGCGGGAGCGGCGGGAACGGGAACGGCGGCAGCGGCAAGGCCAGGCCCGGCGCCGGCAACGCGATCGACCTGGTGAACGGGCTCACCCTGCCCGTCCCCTCCGGCTGGCAGGGCGGCTACACCAACGACGGCTACGCCTCGGTCGTCGTCGGCTCGTACCAGTGTCCGGACGGCAACGGCTTGTGCAGCCTCGGCGGGGTGACCACCGGCCGGATCGACGGCGGCGGTACCGACGCCCAGGCGGCCGCCAAGGCCGACATCGACAAGGCGGCCAAGGACTCGTACGGCGCCATCACCGGGCACCAGGAGCTGAAGTCCGAGGCGGTCAAGGTCAACGGCCAGGACGGCTACCTGGTCCGCTGGAAGGTCGACGCGCCCAAGGGCAACAACGGCTACGTGCAGACGGTGGTCTTCCCGTCCACCGACGGCAAGTCGCTGATCTCCGTGCACTTCGGCTTCGACATCGCCGACAAGGCGCCGGACCTCGGCCTGATGGACACCATCGTCAACGGCATCGCCGACTTCAAGGGCAAGCTGCCGTCCATCCCGGGCGGCGGGCTCCCCGGCGGCGCCACCGGTGGCACCGGCGGCACCAGCACCTGAGCGGCACCAGCACCTGAGCCACCCGCTCCTCACACGGCGGCGGCCCACCCGGAGAGCACTCTCCGGGCAGG
>NZ_JBHWIJ010000301.1:0-10518 GCF_042732255.1 Kitasatospora sp. NPDC059803
GCGCGCGCGGCGGGCCCCGCGGGGGCGGGGGGGGGCGCCGCGCTCGCCCCCCCCCCGCCCCTCGCAGCACCTCTCAGCCCTGCTGCTCGGCCCACCAGGCCCGCAGCGCTGCCACCGCCGCGTCGTGCTCCAGCGGGCCGTGCTCCAGTCGGAGTTCGAGCATGTGCTTGTACGCCTTGCCGACCTGCGGGCCGGGCTTGAGCCCGAGCAGCTCCATGATCTGGTTGCCGTCCAGCGCCGGGCGGACGGCGTCCAGCTCCTCCTGGGCCTTCAGCTCGGTGATCCGCTGCTCCAGGCCGTCGTAGGTGCGCGACAGCGCCGCCGCCTTCTTGCGGTTGCGGGTGGTGCAGTCGGAGCGGGTGAGCTTGTGCAGGCGCTCCAGCAGCGGTCCGGCGTCGGTGACGTAGCGGCGCACCGCGGAGTCCGTCCACTCGCCGCCGCCGTAGCCGTGGAAGCGCAGGTGCAGCTCGACCAGCTGCGAGACGTCCTCGGTGAGCTCCTTGGAGTACTTGAGCTCGCGCATCCGCTTGCGGGTCATCTTGGCGCCGACCACCTCGTGGTGGTGGAAGGAGACCCGGCCGTCCGACTCGAAGCGGCGGGTGCGCGGCTTGCCGATGTCGTGCAGCAGCGCGGCCAGCCGCAGGGTGAGGTCCGGGCCGTCCTGCTCCAGGTCGACGGCCTGTTCCAGGACGGTCAGCGAGTGCTCGTAGACGTCCTTGTGCCGGTGGTGCTCGTCGCGCTCCAGCCGCAGTGCGGGCAGCTCGGGCAGCACGTGGTCGGCCAGGCCGGTGTCGACCAGCAGCCGCAGGCCCTTCACCGGGTGCTTGGCCAGCAGCAGCTTGTTCAGCTCGGCCTGGACGCGCTCGGCGGACACGATGGTGATCCGCTCGGCCATCGCGGTCATCGCGGCGACGACCTCGGGGGCCGGCTCGAAGTCGAGCTGGGCGGCGAAGCGGGCGGCGCGCATCATCCGCAGCGGGTCGTCGGAGAAGGACTCCTCGGGGGTCGCGGGGGTGCGCAGCACCCGGGCCTCCAGGTCGTCCAGGCCGTGGTGCGGGTCGACGAAGCCGCGGCCGGGCAGGTCGACGGCCATCGCGTTGACGGTGAAGTCCCGGCGGACCAGGTCCTGCTCGATGGTGTCGCCGTAGGTGACCTCGGGCTTGCGGGAGGTCCGGTCGTACGCCTCGGAGCGGTAGGTGGTGATCTCGATCAGGAAGGAGCCCTCGGGGGTGTCCTTGCGGGCGCCGACCGTGCCGAAGGCGATGCCGACGTCCCAGACCGCGTCCGCCCAGCCCTTGACCAGCCTGAGCACCTGCTGCGGGCGGGCGTCGGTGGTGAAGTCCAGGTCGTTGCCGAGCCGGCCGAGCAGGGCGTCCCGCACCGAGCCGCCGACCAGGGCCAGCCGGTGGCCGGCCGCCTCGAACCGACGGGCGATCTCGTCGGCCACCGGCGACACCCGCAGCAGCTCTTGCAGCCCCAGGGTCTGGGCCTCGCTCAGGCCTGGGACGGCCTGGACGGCGGTGCTGGAACGGTCGAGGTGCGCGGTGGACTCATTGGCAGTGGACACGGCTCACAAGAGTACGTGGCCCGACAGGTCAACCGCCCGCGCGTTTTGGGCGTCTCACCCCAAGGCCCGCGACACTGCACCGCGGGCTGCATCGTTACCATGCCGGTGGACGAGTCTCGGGCACCGGACAGGGGATGCGGTGTCGCGTGCCGCCGTGGCCGGCGGAGCTCCCGCGGCACCAGCGCGGCGAACTGCGTCGAGCGAAGAACGTCAAGCGAACAGCATCAGCAGCGAGCGATCGAGAACGGCGAGGGCGGAACGAGTGAGTGAGCCGGCACGGCACTCGGGCCTGGGGGCGGACCGACGGCCCGGAAGGACCCAACGCCCCGTCGAAGGGCACGGCACGGGGCGGCGCGCGGGGCAGGCGGCCCGCCGCCTCGCCGCCGCCTGCGGGGCCGCCCTGGCCCTGTTCTCAGCGGTCGCCCCGGCCGCGGCGCTACCCGCCGGGGGCGGCGTCCGGCCGACCACCGACAACGGCGTCTCGGCCGAGTACCCGGTGGAGATGACCATCGAGGCGGTGGCACCGCAGGTGGCCAGCCCGAACGGCATCGTGAAGATCACCGGGCACGTCACCAACACCGGCAAGGCCGCGGTCAAGAACGCCCACGCGGCCGTCCGCAAGCCGCTGTCCAGCAAGCCGCTGCAGCGGCGCAGCGACCTGTCCCTGGTGACCACCCGCAGCGGCCCGACCAACTCCGACGGCGTGGAGCTGGACAGCCCGCAGTACGCCCTGCCGGAGCTGGGTCCGGGCCAGAACCAGCCCTACACCCTGAGCGTCTCGGTGAGCGACCTCGGGCTGTCCGACAGCGGCGTCTACGAGCTCGCGGTGGACGCCTGGGGCTCGACCGCCGACAACCAGCGCGACCGGCCGCTGGGCATCGCCCGGACCTTCCTGCCGTACAACCCGGGCGGCGCCGAGGCGCAGCCCAGCAAGGTCACCACGCTCTGGCCGCTGGTGCACGCGCCGGTGCTGGCCGCGCAGACCTACTCCGACAACGACCAGCCCGTCCCCGTCCTGCGCGACGACAGCCTGACCGCCGAGTTCTCCCCGGGCGGCCGGCTGTACGAGCTGGTGGACACCGGGGCCAAGATGACCGGGCTGACCTGGGTGGTCGACCCGGACCTGCTGGACACCGCGTTCGCGATGACCAGGCCGTACCGGGTGCAGAAGCCGGGCCAGGACGTCGGCAAGCCCGCCAAGGACGACAACACCGTCCCCGGCACCGGCCAGGCCGCCGCCACGGCCTGGCTGGACAAGCTGCGGGCCGCCGTCGCCAAGCCGGGCGGCCAGGTGGTGTCACTGCCCTACGCCGACCCGGACCTCGCCTCGATCGCGCACAACGGCGCCGACCTGACCGGGATGGGCACCGCCCTGGGCAAGGCGGCCACCGCCGGCCGGCTCACCGTCGAGGGGCGGCTGTCCGTCGACACCCGCTCGGACGTGGCCTGGCCGTACCAGGGCTACCTCGACCAGCAGATCGCGGGCATCGCCCAGCAGGCCGGCGACGGCCTGGTCCTGGTCAACGGCGCGAGCATGCCGGAGCCGGACGCGATGAACTACACCCCGACCGCGGTGCGCCCGATCGGCAGCGGGCAGAACGCGGTGGTCGCCGACGAGACCGTCTCCTCGCTGTTCCAGACCGACCTCGCCACCCCGCAGGCACAGACCAAGGCGAACCAGCGCTTCCTCGCCGAGACCTACACGATCACCCACGAGCAGCCGCAGAACCAGCGCGGCCTGCTGGTGATGCCGCCGCGCGACCTGACCGCGAGCACCGCCAAGGTGCTGGCGGACGCCCTGCAGACGGCCTCCGACAACAAGTGGCTCGCCCCGGTCAAGCTGGACACCCTGGCCCAGGCCTCGCCCGACCAGAAGGCCAACACCGCCGTCCCGGCGGCCGCCGACTACCCGGCCCAGGTCCGCGCCTCGGAGCTGTCCGCGGCCGAGCTGAGCAGCACCGACGAGATCCAGCAGAACCTGGACACGCTGATGCGGGTGCTCACCCTGCCGCAGCGGGTGCGCGGCCCGTTCAGCGCCGCGATGGTCCGCTCGCTGTCCACCGCGTGGCGCACCGACGCGGCGGCCGGCAGCACCTACCGCGCGGACGTCGCCAAGTACCTGGACGAACTGACCGGGGCCGTCCGGGTGCCGAAGAAGAACGTCGTCACCTTCGCCGGCAACACCGGTCTGCTCCCGGTCAGCGTCCGCAACGACCTCACCCAGACCGTCACCAACCTCAAGCTGGTGCTCACCTCGCCGCAGCCGAACCGGCTGCGGGTGGGCAAGGAGGAGGAACTGGTCATCCCCGCCTCCCAGAGCGTCACCCTCCGGTTCAACGCCGAGGCGCACAACAACGGCCCGGTCAACATGACCGCCCAGCTCTGGACCACCGGCCCCAACCCGCAGAAGTACGGCGCACCGCAGCAGTTCAGGGTGGACGTCACCTCGGTGACCAACGGCGTGCTGTACGTCTTCGCGGCCGGCGCCGCCCTGCTGCTGCTGGCCGCGCTGCGCTTCGTGCGCCAGCGCAAGCGGCGGGCCGGGCAGCCGCACACCGACGGCGACCAGCCGGTCGACGGCCCGGCAGCGGACGGCGCACCGGCCCCGGCGGCGGACGAGGCCCGGGACGGGGCGCAGGACGCGGGCGGGGACGCGGGCGGGGACGCGGGCGGGGAGAAGCCCGACGGCGAGGCCGGGGGCGGTGCCGGCGAACCCTCCGGGAACGGCCCCGGCGGCGGCCCCGAAGACGGCTCCGGCGGCGGATCCGCCGAGGCCGGCCCCGCGCAGACACCGCGCGGCAGCAACGCGGATGGCCGGGATCGGACCGCCAGTGATGAGAAGGTTGGTCCTTGATACCGCCGACCCCCCGCAACGCCGGGCCGGCCTCCCCCACGACAGCGAAGAGGTGACATGACCGGGCGCAGCGAGGAGCGGCCGCCGGGCCGCGGTGAGAACCGGCCGGGCGCCGAGTCGCCGTCCGGCGACTGGTACGTGGCCGACACCTACGCCCAGGACCCGTACGCGGCCGACGCGTACGGGAACCCGCAGGCCGGCCAGGACCCCTACGGTCTGCGGGCCGACCGGCCCGCGGCGCCTCAGCCGCCGGCCACCGCGTACGACGTGCCGCCGCAGCTGCCGCCGCAGGGCGGCGGCTACCCGACGCCGGTGCCGCCGGCGCAGTACTCGGCGCCGACGCCGTTCGCGGCCCCGGTGCCGCCCGTGCAGCCCGGCTGGGACACCCCGGTGCAGGCCGCCTGGCAGGAGGCCCCGGCCCCGGCCGGCGGCGGCCAGTGGGGCGGCCCGGAGCAGCCCCGGCCGCAGTGGGAGCCGGGCCCGGCGCACTCGACCTGGGACAGCGAGACCACCGAGTACGTCGGGGTGGACGCGCTGTTCGGCGGCCACCAGGCGCAGGCGGCGGCCCAGCCGCCGGTGCCCCCGCCCGCCCCGGTGCACCCGATGGCACCGCCGGTCGCGCCCCCGCCCCCCGCTGCCGCCTCGCCGTACCCGCCGGTGGGCGGCTACCCGGGGCAGCAGCAGTACGCCGGCCCGGACGGGCACCGCCCCTTCGTCCCCCCGATCGAGTTCGACCCGCCGCTCTCCGAGGACGAGGCCACCATGCAGGTGGCCGCCGTGGCGGTGCCGCCGGCGGTGGAGCCGCTGGCGGACCTCGTCGCCGAGGAGCGCGCCGCACAGCCGGCGCCCGCGGCCGAGCCCGCCCCGGCGGCCGGCGGCGGCAAGGTCGCGAGCCTGCTGAACTCCAGCGCGATCATGGCGGCCGGCACGCTGGTCTCCCGCGGCACCGGCTTCGTCCGGACCATGGTGATCACCGCCGCCATCGGCGTCGCCGCCATGGGCGACTCGTACAACGCCGCCTACACCCTGCCGACCCTGCTGTACATCCTGATCGGCGGCGGCGCGCTGAACGCCGTCTTCGTGCCGCAGCTGGTGCGCAGCATGAAGAACGACGAGGACGGCGGCACCGCGTACGCCAACCGGCTGCTCACCCTGGTGATGGTCGGGCTCGGCGGCGTGGTGTTCCTCGCGGTGCTCGGGGCACCGCTGCTGGTGCAGCTGATCTCGCACTCGATGATGGAGAACGCGGACCGCGCCGAGACCACGGTCGCGCTGGCCCGGTACTGCCTGCCGACCATCTTCTTCATGGGCGTCCACGTGGTGATGGGGCAGATCCTCAACGCCCGCGGCCGGTTCGGCGCGATGATGTGGACCCCGGTCCTCAACAACATCGTGGTGATCTTCACCTTCGGCGCCTACATCTGGGTGTACGGCGGCTACAGCGGCACGCACGTGACGCCCGAGGGCATCTCGCCCGAGGGCGTCCGGCTGCTCGGCCTCGGCACCCTGCTCGGCCTGGTCGTCCAGTCGCTGGCGATGATCCCGTACCTGCGGTCGGCCGGCTTCCGCTACCGGCCGCGCTTCGACTGGCGCGGCCACGGCCTGGGCAAGGCCGCCCGGCTGGCCAAGTGGACCTTCTTCTTCGTGCTCGCCAACCAGGCCGGCTTCCTGGTCATCACCCAGCTGGCCACCGCCGCCGGCAGCGCCGCCGAGAAGGGCGGCCACGAGGGCGTCGGCCTCGCGGCGTTCTCCAACGCCCTGCTGATCTGGCAGCTCCCGCAGGCCGTGATCACCGTCTCGATCATGAGCGCGGTGCTCCCCCGGCTCTCCCGGGCGGCGGCCGACGAGGACGCCGGCGCCGTCCGCGACGACCTGTCGTACGGGCTGCGCACCACCGCGGTGGCGGTCGTCCCGGGCGCCTTCCTGTTCCTGTCGCTCGGCCCGGCGATCGCCCGCTCGATCTACGGGATCGGCGGCGGTGACCGGGCCCTGGACAACGCCTCCAACGTCGGCCTGATGCTCTCGGCCTTCGCGCTCGGGCTGATCCCGTACTCGGCCCAGTACGTGATGCTGCGCGGCTTCTACGCCTACGAGGACACCCGGACGCCGTTCTCCAACACCGTCTGGGTCGCGGTCTGCCAGGCCGGGTTCTCGGTGGTCTGCTGGTTCACGCTGCCCGCCCAGTGGGCCGTGATCGGGATGTCCTTCGGCTATGGTCTGGCCTACGCCGTCGGGGTGACGGTCGCACTGCCGAAGTTGAAGAAGAAGATCGGCGGGCTGGACAGCAAGCGGATCGGCAAGACCTACAGTCGGCTGGCCACCGCCGGCGTGCCGTCCGCGCTGGTCGGCCTCGGCGTCAGCCTGGCGGTCCAGCAGGTGCTGGGCGGCTGGCTGGGCAGCGTGCTGTCCCTCGTCGCGGGCGGCGGCCTCCAGCTGGCCGTGTTCGTGCTCATCGCGAAGCGCCTGCGGATCGAGGAGCTCAACGCCATGCTCGGCATGGTGCGCGGCCGGCTGGGCCGCTGATCCACCACACCGACCGACCGGACGAGCGGACGCCCTGACCGGGTGTCGACGGGAGCCACCAGCTCCTCCGCCCGTCCGGCCGGGTGCCGGGCCGCCGCCCGCGCCCGGCTCCGCCCGGGCCGCGAGATGGCGGCCCGGTGTCGGATCTGCACCACATCTCTCCACCAGCACGCAACCGAGCGCGCCCCTCAGCGGTCGTACTCGGTGGAGAAGAGTGGGCACAATTGTCCTGGAGCACGTGGCCGCCAACCCGCGGGCTCCAGCGACTCTCTCAAGCCGGGGCGACACAAGGGGAGGCAGGACCACGGTGGCTGATGGCACCAAGGCGGTCGTCGACACGTCAGCAGCTGACGCGGCGGCGGACGAGGCCGCACTGGCCGCGGCGATCGACGAGCTCACGGCGGGGAAGGCAGCCCCGGCGGGCGCCGTCGCCGACGCCTCCTCCCAGGACGCCTCCGAGGACCGGGGCGCCGCCCCGGACACCCCGGTGGCCGCCGACCCGGACCCGGACACCGACGCCGCCGACCCCTCCGACCTCTCCGACCTCTCCGACGTCGGCCAGGACGCCCCCCGCGGCGAGGAGACCTCGGAGATCACCGCTCCGCTCTCGGTCCACGAGATCGCCGCCGAGCTGGCCGCCGGCGGCACCGCCCGGCGCAAGCCCGCCGCCCCGGAGCCCGCAGCCGCCAAGCGCCGCCCCACCGACCCGCAGCCCACCGTCGACCCGCGCGACACCGCCACCCTGCCCCGCACCCTCCCCGCCCCGCTGCGGCACAGCGGCGACATGATCGGCCACCGGTACCGGCTGGAGGAGTGCATCTCCCAGACCGAGACCTTCAGCAGCTGGCGCGCGGTCGACGAGAAGCTGCGCCGGGCCGTCGGCGTCCACCTGATGGCCTCCGGCCACCAGCGCGCCCGCAAGGTGCTCGCCGCCGCCAAGTCCGCCGCCCTGCTCGGCGACCCGCGCTTCGTCCAGGTCCTGGACGCCGTCCAGGAGGGCGAGCTGGTCTACGTCGTGCGGGAGTGGCTGCCGCACGCCTCCGACCTCGCCAAGCTGCTCGCCGACGGCCCGATGGAGCCGCACGAGGCGTACCAGATGGTCCGCCAGGTGACCGACGCGGTCGCCGCCGCCCACCGGCGCGGCCAGGCCCACCTGCGGCTCACCCCGCGCTGCGTGCTGCGCACCGACAGCGGCCAGTACCGGATCAACGGCATCGCGGTGGACGCCGCCCTGCGCGGGCTGCCCGACGAGGACGGCACCGACGGCTCCGAGCGCACCGACACCCGCGCGATCGGCGCCCTGCTGTTCGCCGCGCTCACCCACCGCTGGCCCTACCCGGAGGACCGCTACGACCTCCAGGGCCTGCCCAAGGGCCTCCAGAACGCCGCGCCGGACCAGGTCCGCGCGGGCGTCCACAAGGGCCTGTCCGAGCTGGCCGCGCGGGCCCTGTTCGACCACCCGCCGCACCACGCCGAGCCGATCACCACCCCGGAGGAGCTGACCCGGGCGATCGCGCAGATGCCCCGGATCCGCCAGCCCGAACCGGAGCTGCCCGCCTTCCCGGCCCCGCCCCGGCACAACACCCACGCGCTGCCGACCGCGCCCAACCCGACCCGGGTGGCCGACCCGGCGGTCGCCCCGCTGCCCGCCTCGTCCCGGCCGACCGCGAGCCGGCGCACCCGGCGACGGCTGCGCCGGGTGATCAAGGCGACGGCCTGGACGGTCGCCCTGGGCGCCATCGGCGTCGCCTCCTGGCAGTTCGTGGACACCCTGCGCAACACCAGCCCGACCACCCCCCCGCAGACCTCGGCCACCAGCGACGCACCGACCCCGCAGGCCAGCACCCACAACCCGACGCCGATCGCGCCCAAGGCCGCCCTCTCGTACAACCCGAAGGGCGATTCGGCGGAATCCGCCTGGGCCCTCCCCAAGGCCATCGACGGCGACCCCAGCACGAGCTGGCCGACCTACGGCTACGACGACCAGTTCGTCCCGGGCGGCTACAAGGAGGGCACCGGCCTGCTGATCGATCTCGGCTCGTCGCACGCCGTCAGCTCGGTGAACGTCCAGTTCGTCGGCACCACCACGGCCGAGCTGCGGATCCCGAACGCCCAGGCGGCGGACAACCCGCAGAAGGCGCCGCTGACCTCCTTCACGGTCGCGGGGAAGAAGAGCGGCAGCAACGTCGACTTCACCCTCAGCGCCCCAACGAACACCCGCTACCTCTTGATCTGGCTGACCAGCCTGCCGAAGGATACGGATGGCAAGTTCCGCGGGCAGGTCGCCGAGGTCAAGGTCTCCGGCTGACCGCAGGTCCGGCCTGCGGAACGACGGCGAGGGGGGCGAGGGGTGACGGTGGCGGAGGACGACGCGGCGCTGCTCGCCCGGCACGTCGCCGGCGACCCGGACGCCTTCGGCCTCCTGGTGAACCGCCACCGCGACCGGCTCTGGGCGGTCGCCCTGCGCACCCTGGGCGACCGCGAGGAGGCCGCCGACGCCCTCCAGGACGCCTTGGTCTCCGCCTTCCGCGCCGCCCCCGGCTTCCAGGGCCGCTCGGCGGTCACCACCTGGCTGCACCGGATCGTGGTCAACGCCTGTCTGGACCGCGCCCGGCGCAGCGCCACCCGCCGCACCACCCCGCTCGACGAGGACCCGCGGCGCCTGGACACCCTGGTCGGCGCCGCGGAACCGGCCGACTCCCCGGTGGTCCGGGCCGAGGTGCAGCGCGAGCTGGCCGCGGCGCTCGCCGAACTGCCCGCCGAGCAGCGGGCCGCACTCGTCCTGGTCGACATGCAGGGCTACCCCGTCGCCGAGGCCGCCGAGCTGCTGGGCGTCCCGGTGGGCACGGTGAAGAGCCGCTGCGCCCGGGGCCGGGCCCGGCTGCTCCCGCTGGTCCGCCATCTGCGCGAGAGCGGCGGTGGCGGACCGGATGTTTCACGTGAAACACCGAACGCCCCCGGCGCGGCCGCGCCACCTCGGCGGAACGCGCCGGGGAACCCGACGGGCACCCGCACCGTCACAGGGACAGGCCCGAACACCGGTCGGACGGTTCTGGAAGGAGACGCGAGCACGCGATGACGGCCCACCTCTCCTCCTCCGGCCCCACCGGCCCCGCCGAGGCCCACCCCTCCGTCGACGAGCTCGCCGACCTCGCCGAGGGGCTGGTCGAGTCCGCCGACGCCGCCCGGACGCTGCGCCGACACCTGGACGACTGCGCCGAGTGCCGCGAGACCGCCGACGCGCTCGGCGAGGTCCAGGCACTGCTCGGCGCCGTCGAGGCCCCGCCGATGCCCGCCGACGTCGCCGCCCGGCTGGACGCCGCCCTCGCCGCGGCCGCCGCCTCCGCAGCGACGGAGGAGGAGGCCGAGAACGCCCCCCTCGCGGCCTCCCGGGCCGCCACCCCCACCCTGGCCCCCCGGGCCGCCGCGGCGCCCGCCGCACCCCCTTCCCGGCCCGCCGCGCCCACCGGCCCGGGCCGCCCCCCCCCCCGGGGGCGGGGGGGGGGCCGGCGGCGCGGGGCGGGCGCCCCCCCCGGCCCCGCCCCCCCCCGCCCGCGCCCCCAGCGAGCGCAGC
>NZ_JBHWIJ010000302.1:0-10505 GCF_042732255.1 Kitasatospora sp. NPDC059803
GGTCTGGCAGGCGCTCGCCGACCTGGTCGCGCAGGAACGGCGGGAGTGACGTTCGGTCCCGACCTGGCTACCCTGGGTCGCGCTGTCGGACGCGCCCCAGGGAGGCCGGATGGGACTCACCAGTCACAAGCTGCTGGCGCTGGTGGCACTGTTCGCGGTGTTCACGGTGCTCGGCACGCTCTGGGTCTGGCCCCGGCTGGCCGTCCGCAGCTGGCCCGCGGTGTTCCTGCGGCTCGGGACGATCGCCGTCACCCAGTTCGCCCTGCTGGCCACCCTCGGGCTCGCCGTCAACGACGACTTCGTGTTCTACAGCAGCTGGTCCGACCTGTTCGGGCGCGACCGTGCGACGGGCGTCATCCAGGCGGGCGGCCCGTCCGGCGGCCCGACCGCCGTTCCGTCCGGCAGCTCGCCCGTCGTTCCGTCCGGAAGCCCGACCGGCACCCCCAGCGGCACCCCGGCCGAAGTGCCCGCCGGGGTGCAGGTGCTCGGCACCGCCGAGATCACCGGCGCGGACGGGGCCGACCGCAGCCCGGCCACCATTGGGCGGCTCGACCGGGTCCGGCTGCCCGGCACCACCACCGGGCTCAGCACCGACGGGTACGTCTACCTGCCGCCGCAGTACTTCCGGCCCGGCGCCGAGGCCCGGCACTTCCCGGCCGCCCTGGTGATGACCGGCTTCCCGGGGGACGCCGCCAACCTGGTCACCAAGCTGCGCTACCCGGCGTACGAACTCGACCTGCTGCGCCGGGGGACGATGAAGCCGACCGTCCTGGTGCTGGTGCGCCCCTCTCCGTCGATGCCGCGCGACAGCGAGTGCGAGGACGTCCCGAACGGCCCGCAGGCCCAGCGCTACTTCACCACCGACGTGCCGGCCGACCTGCGCGCCTCCTACCGGGTGCTCGACGGCACCGGCAGCCTCGGCGTGATCGGCGACTCCACCGGGGGCTACTGCGCCGTCAAACTCGGCATGGTCCACCCGGAGACCTTCCCGGTGGCGGTCTCGCTGTCCGGCTACTTCAAGGCCGCCGAGGACGCGACCACCGGCGACCTCTTCGGCGGCAGCCAGCAGCGGCGCGACGAGGCCGACCTGAACTGGCGTCTCGCCCACCTGCCGATGCCCGCCCTCGCCGTCCTCCTCGCCGACAGCAAGGAGGACGGCCACGGCTACGCCGACTCCGTGGCCTTCGCCGCGGCCGCCCGCCCGCCGCTGGTGGTCGCCCAGGCCGTCGTGGAGACCGGCGGGCACAACTTCACCACCTGGACCAGGCTGCTCCCGCCGTCGCTGACCTGGTTGAGCGACCACCTGCACGACCCGCAATGACGCCGGCCGCGCGCCGGCCGCCCCCTGGTGCCGACGGCCGGACGGCGGCCGAGAACGTCGGCGGGGTGGTCACTCCTGAGCCATTGTGTGGCAGGAGGGTTGTCTGGGGGCTCAACTTCAGGGTAGGCAAACCTAAGTGATTTCGGTTCGGGGGAGGACACGCGGAATGACTGTGACCGAGAACCCGACCGCCCGGGTCGACCGGCTCGCCATCGCCCTCGCGGACGGCACCCCGCTGCTCGCCCCGGTCAGCCTCGACCTGCGCCCCGGGCGCGTGCACGCCGTCACCGGCCCCTCCGGCGCGGGCAAGACCACCCTGCTGCACGCCCTCGCCGGCGCCCTGCCCCCGGGCGCCCGGGCCACCGGGCTGGTCACCGTCCTCGGCCAGGACGTCCTCGCCCTCGCCCCCGAACCACTGCGCCGGTTGCGCCGCCACCGGCTCGCCTTCCCCGGCGCCCTCTCCGGCGGCCGGCAGCGTCGCGTCGCCCTCGCCCGGGCCCTCGCCCGCCGCCCCGACCTGCTGCTCCTCGACGAACCCGGCGCCGGCCTCGACCCCGCGCTGCGGGACGAGATCGCCGACCTGCTGCGCGAACTCGCCCGCCGGCACGGCATCGCCGTCGCGCTCGCCAGCCACGACGCCGCCTTCGTCGCCCGCTGCGCCGACGAGGTGCTCGTCCTCACCCCGGCCCGGCCCGGGGCGGGCGGCGGCGCCGTCCGGGCCGGCGCCGTCCGGGCCGGGGCGAGCCGCACGTCCGGACCGGTCGCGGCGCGCACCGCCGTCGGGCTGGCCGCGCTCGGCGTCGAAGCCCACGTCGGGTACGGGCGCGGGCGGCGCCGGATCCTCACCGGGGTCGACCTGCACCTCGCGCCCGGCAGCTGCACCGGCATCGTCGGCCCCTCCGGTGCGGGCAAGACCACCCTCGTCCGGGTCCTCGCCGGGCTCCACCCGCCCACCGGCGGCACCCTCACCCTGGACGGCGCCCCGCTGGCCGGCTCGCACCACGCCCGTACCCGCGAGCAGCGCCGCCGCGTCCAACTCGTCCCGCAGAACCCGCTCGGCGCGCTCAACCCGGCCCGGACCGTCGGCGCCACCCTCACCCGGCCGCTGCGGCTGCACCACACCACCCCGCACGAGCAGTGCCCCGGCCGGGTCGCCGAACTGCTGGCCGCCGTCGGCCTCCCCGCCGACCTGGCCGCCCGGCACCCGCACGAGCTGTCCGGCGGCCAGCGTCAACGCGTCGCCATCGCCCGGGCGTTGGCGGCCGAGCCGGACGTCCTGCTGTGCGACGAGGTGACCTCCGGGCTGGACACCGACACGGCCGCGGGCATCATGACCCTGCTGGGCCGGCTGCGCGCCGAGCGCGGGGTGGCGCTGGCACTCATCGGCCACGACCTGTCGCTGGTGCGTGAACACGCGGACGCGGTGGTGCAGTTGGGGGCGCCGACGGGTCGGGCCTGGGCCAGGGGCCCCGGACCGGCGCGCCCGGGCGCGATGGCGCCCGCCGGCTCGGCGTGGGTGAGGTGACGCGTCGAGCCGGCGGGCGGGTTCGGGGGAACTGCTGTCAGGGTCTGTCCGGCGGGATCCGCGGGATCTAGGCACGTCCCAGCAGCGGGAGCGGTGCCCCGGTGCGGGCGGGGAGTTCGAGTCGGGTCAGCAGCGCGGAGGGCGACACCTCGACCACCCGGCAGCCCGCGCGGTGGCGGCAGTGCCGGGCCACCGAGCCGTGCCGCAGCCGGTCGAACCGGCGGCGGGTGGCGGCACCGAGGACCAGCAGGTCCTCCGGCCCGGTGACGGCGCCGACCAGGGCCGGCCCGGGCTCGGCCTTGACCACCAGCGGGTGGATGACCAGGCCGGCCGGGTAGCCGCCGTAGGCCTGCTCGAAGGCGATGTCCAGCCGCCGCCGGGCGGCGTGCTCCAGTTCGGACAGCGGGCGCAGGCCGTCGCGTTCGCCCGCGTTCCACGCGGCCACCGGCACCAGCACGGCCTCGCTGCGGGCCGCCTCGCCGACGGCGTGGTAGAGGGCGGCCAGACTGCTCAGTGATCCGCTCAGGCCGACGATCACTCGGGTGGTCCCGGTCATGGCCGTTCGCCTCCGTTTCTCCGGTCGGGTGTTCCCGGTTCCGTACTCCTTGGTTCGGATGATTCCAGTGAACCCCGGAACCGGTCCGTCCGTACCGCCGCTGATGGCTCCATGACGCCGGTCGCACACTTCTTGACGTCCTTCTGACAGCTCCGGCGCGCGGCGCGCGGTGCGCGGCGCGCGGTGCGCGGTGCGCCGTGCGTCTCAGCCGAGGCCCGGCACGAACTGGATCAGCAGGTCGATCGCCTTGATGCCGAGGAACGGCAGGATCAGCCCGCCCAGCCCGTACACCCGCAGGTTGCGGCGGAGCAGGTCGGTGGCGGAGGCGGGCTGGTAGCGGACGCCGCGCAGGGCGAGCGGGATCAGCGCGACGATGATCAGCGCGTTGAAGATGATCGCGGAGGCGATCGCCGAGGTCGGGCTGTGCAGTTCCATGATGTTGAGGTGGTGCAGCCCGGGGTAGGCGTTCGCGAACATCGCGGGGATGATCGCGAAGAACTTGGCCACGTCGTTGGTGATCGAGAAGGTGGTCAACGCGCCACGGGTGATGAGGAGTTGCTTGCCGACCCGGATGATGTCGATCAGCTTCGCCGGGTTGGAGTCGAGGTCGACCATGTTGCCGGCCTCCTTGGCGGCGGGGGTGCCGGAGTTCATCGCGACCCCGACGTCGGCCTGGGCGAGGGCGGGGGCGTCGTTGGTGCCGTCGCCGGTCATCGCGACCATGTTCCCGGCGGCCTGCTCGCGGCGCAGGTGGGCGAGCTTGTCCTCGGGGGTGGCCTCGGCGAGGAAGTCGTCCACCCCGGCCTCGGCGGCGATGGCGCGGGCGGTGAGCGGGTTGTCGCCGGTGACCATGACGGTGCGGATGCCCATCCTGCGCAGCTCGGCGAAGCGCTCGGCGATGCCCTCCTTCACCACGTCCTTGAGTTCGACCACGCCCAGCGCGCGGGCGCCGTGCCGGTCGTGGACGGCGACCAGCAGCGGGGTGCCGCCGGCCTCGGCGATCCGGTCCACCAGCGGCTTGGCCTCCATCGGCATCCGCCCGCCGGAGTCCACCACCCAGCGGGCGACGGCGCCGGCGGCGCCCTTGCGGATCAGGCAGTTCGTCCCGTCGGGCCAGGTCAGGTCGACGCCGCTCATCCGGCTGTGCGCGGTGAACGGGACGGGCTGCTGCTCGCCGAGTTCGCCGGGGGCGCGGGGCGGCACCCAGTACTGACGGTTCGTCAATTCGACGAGTGAGCGGCCCTCCGGGGTCTCGTCCGCGAGGGAGGCCAACTGGGCGGCCTCGGCGAGCTGTTCGGTGCTCGCGCCGGGCAGCGGGTGCAGTGCGACGGCCCGGCGGTTGCCGTGGGTGATGGTGCCGGTCTTGTCGAGCAGCAGCACGTCGACGTCCCCGGCGGCCTCGACGGCCCGACCGGACAGGGCGACGACGTTGCGCTGGACCAGCCGGTCCATCCCGGCGATGCCGATCGCGGACAGCAGCGCGCCGATGGTGGTCGGGATGAGCGCGACCATCAGGGCGACCAGCACCACGGTGGTCTGCGGCGCGTGCGCGTAGATCGCCATCGGCTGGAGCGAGACCACCGAGAGCAGGAAGACGATGGTGAGCGAGGCGAGCAGGATGTTGAGCGCGATCTCGTTCGGGGTCTTCTGCCGGTTGGCGCCCTCCACCAGGGCGATCATGCGGTCGACGAAGCTCTGCCCGGGCCGGGAGGTGACCCGGACGACCAGGTGGTCGGAGAGCACCCTGGTGCCGCCGGTGACGCCGGTGCGGTCGCCGCCGGACTCGCGGATCACCGGCGCGGACTCCCCGGTGATCGCCGACTCGTCGACGGAGGCCACCCCCTCGACCACCTCGCCGTCCTGCGGCACGACCTCGCCGGCCGGCACCAGCACCACGTCGTGCAGCATCAACTGCTCGGCGGGGATCACCTCGTGGCGGTGGTCGCGGGTGCCGACCCGCCAGTGCAGCAGCCGCCGGGCGGTCGTCCCGGCCTGGGTGCGGCGCAGCGACTCGGCCTGCGCCTTGCCCCGGCTCTCGGCGACGGCCTCGGCGAGGTTGGCGAACAGCACCGTCAGCCAGAGCCAGAAGCCGATCACCCAGGCGAACACGCTCGGGTGGATCACCGCGCTGAGCGTGGTGAGCGCGGAGCCGGTCTCCACCACGAGCATCACCGGGTTGCGCATCATGGTGCGCGGGTGGAGCTTGCGGACGGCGGCGGGCAGGGCCTCGGTGAGCTGGCGGCGGGTGATGAGCCGGCGGCGGCCGCCGTCCGGGCCGGTCGGCCGGTGGCTCGGGTGGTGCTGCGGTTGGTGCGGCCGGTCGTTCGGCCGGTCGTGCGGGGGTTGCTCGCGGACGCCCTCCGGGCGGCGGAACCAGTCGGTTCGGGGCGTGGTGGTGTCCGGGGGAGTGAGGGCCGAACGGCGCATCGTCTCGGAAGACCTTCCGGGCCGCCCCGGGCTGCGGGGCAACGGGGCGGCGGGCTCGGTGGCGGCGGGGACGGCGGCCAGCCCACCATCGGATCCGCGCCCGCCACACGCCTCTTGACGCGGGTTTGGCGTGTGGGCGGCCGTCCTTGACGGCTCCCTGACATCCGGACCGGGTGGGCGTTCGGTGGCTCGTACGGACGTTCGGGGGCGCGTGCGGCCGTACGGGTGACGGTCGTGGCGGCGGATGTCAGGAAGGCGTCAAGGACGCCCGGCGGAGCGTAGGCCACGCGTCAAGGCCCGGTGCGATCGGCCTCCGGTGGGCATCCACTGGAACCGAGGGCCGCACACAGCGGCCCGCCCGCCCGAGCCCGAGGAGCCTCCCGTGAGCAGCACGATCGCCACCGCCGTCGACCAGTCGCCGCGCCGCCTGGTCCGCCTGGTGCCCGCCGGTGTCCGGCAGGACCGACAGGAACGGCATGAGCTTCAGGACAGCCCCGAGCCGCCCGAACCGGCGCCCGCGCCCACGGTCGGCCACGACCGCGGCCGCCCGGCGCACTGCCGGATCGCGATGCAGTTCGAGGACTGACCCCGCCCACCGCGTGCCGCAACCCCGCCCCGCCCCGTAGGAGTACCGCCATGACGCAGCTGACCGCCCCGTCCGTCCCCTCCACCGTCCCCGCCCCCACCACCGGCACCTCCACCGCCCGCCCCGACGCCCCGGCCGTCGACGCGCTCGGCGGCCCCTGGCCGGCCTCGGCGCGGCCCGGCCCCGGCGGCGACGTGCTGGTCGGCGGGGTGGGGCTGGCGGAGGCGGCCGAGCGGTTCGGCACCCCGCTGTACGTCCTGGACGAGGCCGAGGTGCGCAACCGCGCCCGGGCGTACCGGCGGGCGCTGCCGCACGCCGAGGTGCTGTACGCCGCCAAGGCGTTCCTGTGCAGCGCGATGGCCGACTGGGTGGCCGAGGAGGGCCTGGGCCTGGACGTCTGCTCCTCCGGCGAGCTGTGGCTGGCCGCCTCGGCAGGCTTCCCGGCGCAGCGGATCCTGTTGCACGGCAACGCCAAGTCCCCGGAGGAACTGCGGCTGGCCCGGCGGCTGCGGGTCGGGCGGATCGTGATCGACGGCCCGGCGGAGATCGCCCGGCTGGCCGCCCTGGTGGCCGCCGACACCCCGCAGCGGGTACTCGTCCGGGTCGTCCCGGGGATCGCCGCCGGGCACCACACGGCGGTCCGGACGGGAGTGGGCGGGCAGAAGTTCGGCTTCCCGATCGAGGGCGGCGACGCGGCCGACGCGATCGCCCGGGTGCTCGACCAGCCCGGGCTCGAACTGGCCGGCCTGCACTGCCACCTGGGCTCGCAGATCACCGAGGTCGAGCCCTACCTCCAGGCGGTGGACGCGCTGGTGCGGCTGCTCGCGGAGATCCGGAAGCAGCACGGCGTGGAACTGCCCGAACTGGACCTCGGCGGCGGCCACGGCATCCGCTACCTGCCGGGGGACGCCGAGTTCGACGTCGCCGACTTCGCCGTCCGGGTGACCGACCGGCTGGCGGTGCGCTGCGCCGAGGCGGGCCTGGAGGTGCCGCGGCTGATCGTCGAGCCCGGCCGCGCGCTGGCCGGCCCGGCCGCCGTCGCCGTGTACCGGGTGCTGTCGGTGAAGCACACCGCGGACGGCCACTGCTTCGCCGCCGTGGACGGCGGGATGAGCGACAACCCGCGCCCGGCGCTGTACGGATCGCCGTACAGCGTCCGCCTGGTGGGCCGCCGCTCGGAGGCGGGCGCGGCCCGGGTGGACGTGGTCGGCCGGCACTGCGAGGCCGGCGACGTGCTGGTGCGCGACGCCGTACTGCCCGCCGACCTGCGCGCGGGGGACCTGCTGGCCGTCCCGGCGGCCGGGGCGTACCAGCTGTCGATGGCCTCCGGCTACAACCTGGTCGGCCGCCCGGCGGTGGCCGCCGTCAAGGACGGCCGGGCCCGCCTGCTGATCCGCCGGGAGACGGTCGAGGACTTCCGCCTCCGCGAGGTCGGCCGGTAGCCGAACGCCGTCGCGCGAGAAGTCGGGCCGGCCGACTTCTCGCGCAACTCTGGCGGTTAGAACGCTGTGTGGGTCAGCCAGTGGTCCAGCAAGGCGCGGTCGCCCGTCACCGCCACCCGGTCGTCCTGCGGCGGGAGGCGGCGGGAGACCACCAGCATGAGGTCCGCCACCGCGCCCGACACCACCACGTCGGCCTCGACCGGCCCGCGCTCCCACCGCAGCGCCTCGGGCGCCCTGGTGACCACCCAGCCCTCCCCGGACCTCGGCCGGAACCCGACCCGCTCGCCCCGGCCGCGCAGCCCGGCCGCCGCCGGCCTGACCGACTCGAAGGCCGGCGTGCACAGCAGGTCGAGGTTCTCGCTGATCACGTCGGCCGCGAGGTCGTCGGCGATCTCGAACGCGGTGCCCGTCGCCGACGCGGCGTCGTAGTGATGGACGCAGGTGTCGCTCAGCTGCCTGCGGAGCCAGAACGCCGCCGGCCGTGGCCCGAAGAACGTGGGCAACTCGGTGTCCGCGCCGGTCTCCTGGACCGCGCGGACCAGGTCCTCCGCGCCCTCGCGCAGCCACCGGGCCCACCCGTCCGGGGCGCCGGGATCGGCCTGCCACGGGTCGGGGACGGGCAACTGCCCGCGCGTACGGACGAGTTCGGCCGCCCACCGGTGCTCCTGGCCGAGGTGCCCGACGAGGGTGCGCAGCGGCCACTGCGGGCAGGTGGGCACTGGGGTGTCCGGGTCCCTTCCGGCGACCGCGCGGCCTGTCTTCGCGCTCTGCTCCCGCAGTCCCTCCATGAGCCGTGCGGTGTCCAGCGTCGACGTCATCGCCATCGCGATGCTCCTCTCTCGGGGTTACCTGGATACGGTAGGAACTCCAGTCCGGTGGAGGTTCAAGTGCCTTTGCTCGATGAGACGTTGGGGATCGGCGAGCTGGCCCGGCTGACCGGCGTGCCGGTGCGCACCATCCGCTACTACTGCGACGAGGGCGTCATCGACTCGGTGCGTAGCACGGGCGGGCACCGCAGGTTCGACCAGGTGGCCGTGGAGCGGCTCGGCCTGGTCCGACGGCTGCGCAGGCTCGGGCTCGGGCTGCCCTCGATCAGGCAGGTGCTCGCCGGCGAACGCTCCGTGGCCGAGGTCGTCGCCGCCGAGCGGGCCGTGCTCGACGTGCGGCTCGCGGACCTGGCCTGGCGGCGGGCCTCGCTGCGCGCGGTCGAGGAGGCCGGACCGGCCGACCGGGCCGCCAGGCTGGAGCTGCTGGCGGCCATGGAGGGCGGGGGAGCCGCCCGTGACGCGCTGATCGACTTCTGGAGACGTGCGATGGTCGCCCCGGTGTCGGAGGCGATGCTCACCGCGTTCGTGGCGATCGCCGTACCCGAGCCGCCCGCCGACCCGACCCCGCCGCAGGTGGTCGCGTTCGCCGAGCTGTTCGCCCTGGCCGGGGACCGGGAACTGAGCCGAGGCCTGCTGGCCAGGGCGCGGGCCGGCGCCGCACTGATCGCCGACGAGGACGAGCTGGTGGGCGGGATCGGCGAGGCGTGCGCGCTGGCCCAGCCCCTGGTACGGGCGGGTGAGCCGCCCCGGGTGGGCCCCGCACTCGACCGGTTCGTCGCGGCCCACGCCTCCGTCCGCGGCGACCGCGACACCCCGAAGTTCCGAGGCCGCCTGCTGGCTTACGTGGCTGTGGACCGGGACCGGCGGATGCGCCGCTACTGGCGGCTCGTGGCCGAGGCGAGCGGGGATCCGGTCACGGTCGGCCTGTCCTACCTGTGGCTGACCGACTCCCTCGAACGCTCCGCTGCGGGCCTTGGTGGTGCTGCCGGGGTGTGCTGATCGCCGCGCCAGGCCCGTCCGGGTGAACGCCAGCCCGGGTTGCTTCGTCCACGCACCTTGAAGGCGTCAAGCTGGCCGCGAAATCCCGTACCCCCGAGGAAAGGCCGGTCGATGGCTCGCGCGCTGATCGTGGTGGATGTGCAGAAGGACTTCTGTGAGGGAGGGAGCGTCCCGGTCGGCGGGGGCGCCGACCGGGCCCGGGCGATCGCCGAGTTGGTCCAGGGCCCGGAGCGGGAGGGCTGGGCGCGGGTGGTCGCGACCCGGGACCACCACATCGACCCGGGCCCGCACTTCTCGGCGCAGCCGGACTTCCGGGAGTCCTTCCCGGTGCACTGCGTGGTCGGCAGCGAGGGCGGCGAGTTCCACCCGTCCTTCGCGCCCGCCGTCGACGCGGGCGCGGTGGACGAGGTGTTCTTCAAGGGCGCGCACTCGGCGTCCAAGAGCGGGTTCGAGGGCTTCGCGGCGGACGGCACCCGGCTCGCCGACTGGCTGCGCGGCCAGGGCGTGGACGCGGTGGACGTGGTCGGCATCGCCACCGACCACTGCGTGAAGGCGACGGCGCTGGACGCCGTGAAGGCCGGGTTCGCGACCAGGGTGCTGCTGGACTACACGGCGGGCGTGGCCACCGACACCACGGTCACCGCCCTCGGCGAACTCCGCCAGGCAGGCGTGGACCTGACGGGCACGCCGGTCGTGCTGGCCGGATGAGGTTTGCGGGGGAGAGTAGGCCCGCCCCGCACAAAGGCACAAGGGGTTCATCACAGTCGTAGTTTGGCCCCCGGGGAGGGGCGCCGCAAAACGAGACCGCCGGCGGGCGGGGGC
>NZ_JBHWIJ010000303.1:0-10466 GCF_042732255.1 Kitasatospora sp. NPDC059803
AGGGGGGACCCTGTGGGAGAGTAGGACGCCGCCGAACAATCATTCACAGAGAACCCCCATCCGGGAAACCGGATGGGGGTTCTTTGCATTTCCGGGGCCGTGGCCTGGTGGCCGGCTCTTTTCCGATGGGCAGCGCACGGCGGCGGGGCGCAGGACGGACAGGCCCCGGGGTGTCGCATGCGTGTTCGTGGGGGGCGCGTCGGCGCGGGTGGATGCGGGAAGAACAGGGGGAGAGGTCGCCTCTCGGATGCCCTGGAGGACCGATGCGCCGGAACGGACGGGTGGCGGATGCCCTGCTCGCGTTGCTGAGCCGGGACTGGCTGGGAGTGCCGGTCGCGGTGCTGGTGGTGGGCGTGGGGGTCGGGCTGGTCGGGGGCGGTGCGGGCTGGCTGGTGGCGCTCGGGTGCTTAGTGGTGGCTGTGGGTGTGGTGCTGGCGGTCGGCGCGGTGCGGCATCTGGTGCTGGTGGGCCGGGGAGTGGGGGCGGGCGGGGAGCCGGGGCGGCTGGTCGGGCTGGGCGGGCGCCGGATGCACGTCCTCGCGGAGGGGGTTGCCGGGGACGGGCCGACGGTGGTCTGGATGCCGGGCGGGCACGCGCCGGGCGAGGAGTTCGGGCAGTTGCACACGATGATGGCGGCCCGGACCCGCTCGGTGCTGGTCGACCGGTTCGGCTCGGGCTGGAGTGACGTCGGGCCCTTCCCGAGGACGACGGCGGCCGAGGCGGAGGAGCTGGTGGCCGCGCTGGAGGCGGCGGGGGAGCGGGCCCCGTACGTGTTCGTCGGCCATTCCTTCGGCGGGCTGCTGGTCGCGAATGCCGCCAGGCGGCGGCCGGATCTGGTGGCCGGACTCGTGTTGCTGGATCCGACGCCCCTGGAGGTGATCGCCTTCGCGCCGCCCAACCGGTTGGTCGCGGGCATGCGCCGGGAGTTCCTGCTGACGGCGGTACGGCACTTGTTCGGTGTTCACCGGGGCCGTGGCCGTGGCGGCCGGACCGGCCAGTACTGCGCCGCCGCGTCGATCTTCGCGGAGCTCTCGCCCGTCGGCCTGGCGGAGGTGGGCTGGGAGACCGTGGTCTACGACGGGGACCTCGGCGACCTGCCGCTGGTGCTGGTCATACCCCGCGACCTCACGGGCGGGGAGACGGTGCTGGCCGCCGCCGGGGACGCCGCCGAGGCCGAGCGGATCGGCCGGTTCTACCTCGGGGCCCGGACCCGCTACCTGGCGGCGTCGACCGCGTCCAGGGTGGTGCACACGCCGGCGGGAACCGGCCATGACTTCCCGACCGAGGAGCCCGGGTTCGTGGTCGGGGTGGTCGCGGATCTGGTGAGCGAACTGCGCACCCTCAGCCCATGACCGTGCGGGCGGAGCCGGTCCGGACGGGGCGGCGGCGGGAGAAGGCGCCCAGGTCGACGACGTTGCCGGTGTGCTCGCAGCGGTAGCGGACCGGGTCGCCGTCGTGGTCGTGGCCGGCTTCGACCAGGTCGATCAGGGTCGCGAGGTAGCGGCCCACGAGCGGGGCGTTCTTGAACTGGTTGCCGCTCGTACCCATGGCGACGTAGTAGCCGTCGAGGGCGGTGCGGTCGTAGATCGGGGTCCAGTCGTCGGCGACGTCGTACACGCCCGCGACGCCGACGGGTCGGCTGGGGACGGTGAGCCCGGGGAAGCGGCGGGCCGCGCGGGTCACCTGGGTGCGGAAGCGGTGGGCGGTGGGGCGCGGGTCGGCCTCGTCCGGGTCGTCGATCCACTCCGGCGGGTCGCAGGCCGGCTGGGTGCCGCCGATGAGCAGGCGGCCCCCGGCGGCCGGGCGCAGGTAGGTGCCGAGGTCGACGTCGGCGACGACGGGAAGCGGCCCGGAGCCGGCGGCAGGGCCGGTGGCGGGGTCGGTGGTGGCGCCGGTGGTGGAGCTGTCGGGCGCGGCGATCTGGTGGACCTCCTCCCGCAGGGGACGTACCCCGATGGTGAAGTCGCTGCCGACACCCGCCAGCCGGTTGAGGCCCCCCGACCACGGGCCGGCGGCGTTGACCACGACCGGCGCGGCGATCCGGGCCCCGTCGGCCAGGCGGAGGCCCGCCACGCGGTCCGAGCGCCGGTCGACGGCCACCACGGTGCGGTGGAACAGGAAGCGCGCACCCAGCTCGCCCGCCGCATCGGCGAGGTTCTGGGCCGCGAGCTGCGGGTCGTCGACGAACCCGGCGTCCGGGGTGAACAGGGCACCGAGCTCGCCGGCCGGGCCGTCGAAGAAGGCGTCGTCGTCCACGGGCTTCGGCGGCCAGTACCGTCCGGTGTCGATCCCGGGCAGGCGCTCGCGCAGGGCGGCGGTGTCCCACCGTTCGTACGGGACGCCGGCCAGGTCGAACAGGGCCGCGGTGTCGGCGGGTTCGGGGAAGGGCGGGTCGAGCAGCACGGCGCCGGTGCGGCGGAAGGCCGCGAGCGGGCGGCGGCCGGTGGTGAGCCCGAGGTGCTCGGGCCAGGACGCCCACAGGTGGAGGGACTCCCAGGCCGTGGCGACGCCGTCGAAGGTGGAGTAGTTGAACCGGACGATCGCGCTGGACGCGCCGGTCGATCCGTGGCCGGGCGCGCCGGCCTTGTCCACGACGACCACCTGCCGTCCGGTGCGGGCGAGTTCGAGGGCGACGGCGGTGCCGATCACCCCGGCCCCGACCACCACCGCGTCGGGTCGGTCGACGGTCATCGGGACCTCCGGGAGGGCGGTGGGCCGGACAGGCGGGGGACGGCGGCGAGGAGCTCCCGCGTGTAGGGGTGCTGCGGGTCGCGCAGGAGGGCGTCGGTGGGGCCCGTTTCGACGATCCGACCGAGCCGCATCACCGCCACCGTATCGGAGACGTAGCAGACCGCGGGCAGGTTGTGGCCGATGAACAGCATGGACAGGCCGAGCCGTCGCTGGAGTTCGCGGATCGTGTTGAGGACGGACGCCTGCACCGAGACGTCGAGGGCCGAGGTGATCTCGTCGGCGATCAGGAGGCCGGGTCCGACGGCCAGGGCGCGGGCGACGGCGACCCGTTGGCGCTGGCCGCCGGACAGCTGCCGGGGCAGGCGGCCGGCGAGCCGGGGGTCCAGCCCGACGAGGTCGAGCAGCTCGGCGACGCGCTCGGTACGGGCGTGCCGGTCGAGCCGGTGGAAGACGGTGACGGCCTCGACGAGGCTCTGGCGGACGGTCATCCGGGGGTCGAGCGCGGTGTCCGGGTCCTGGAGGACGATCTGGACCAGTCGGCCGAGCCGGCGCCGGGCACGGACAGTGTGGACCCGCACGTCCTGGCCGTCGACGAGGACCCGGCCGCCGTGCACGGGGGCGAGCCCGACGATCGCGCGGGCCAGGGTCGACTTCCCCGAGCCGGACTCGCCGACGAGCCCGAGCGTGGTGCCGGCCGGGACCTCCAGGGAGACGCGGTCCACGGCGGTGACCGGGCCGCGCGGGCCGTGGTGGCGGACGGTGAGGTCGCAGAGCCGCAGGCTGGTCATGACGGGTCCGCCTCCACCTGATGTTCCGTCGCCTGGTCTGCTGTTGTCTCCACCGGCTGGGGGTTCCAGCAGGCGACCTGCTGGAGCGCGTCGACGTCGTCCAGCCGCGGAGCCTCCCGGGCGCAGCGGTCGAGCCGGTACGGGCAGCGGGGCTCGAACGGGCAGCCCGGGGTGGGGGCGATCGGGTCGGGCGGCGCGCCCGCCACGGTGGGCAGCGGCCGGTCGCGCTCTGCGGTGAGGTCCGGCACCGAGGCGACCAGGGCCCGGGTGTAGGGGTGCCGGGCGGCGGTGGGGAGCCGGTCGGCGGGGAGGGCCTCGACGATGGAGCCCGCGTACATCACCAGGACGCGTTCGCAGAATCCGCTCACGAGCGCGATGTCGTGGCTGATGAACAGGACGGCGGCGGAGGTGTCCCGCCGCAGGTCGGAGAGCAGGTCGGTGATCTGCCGCTGCACGGTGGTGTCGAGGGCGGTCGTCGGCTCGTCGGCGATGATCAGGCCGGGCCGCATCATCAGGCCGGCGGCGATCATGACGCGCTGGCGCTGGCCGCCGGAGAGCTGGTGGGGGCGTGACCGCAGCAGGGTGGGGGGCAGGGCCACCCGGTGCAGGGCGTCCTCGGCGTCCCGCAGGGCCTGGGTGCGGCTCGTGCCGAGGTGGGTACGGGGCGCCTCGGTGAGCTGGGTGGCGATCCGGAGCGACGGGTTGAGTGCCGTGGCCGGGTTCTGGAAGACCATGGCCAGGCCGGTCGCGAGGTGCCGGTCGCGCTGCTTCGGCGTCATGGCGTCCAGGTCGGCGCCGAGCAGCCGGAGGGTGCGGTGGGAGACCCGGGCGCGCTCGGGGAGCAGGTCGGCGATCGCGAGCGCGGTGAGCGACTTGCCGGAGCCGGACTCGCCGACGAGTCCGACGATCTCGCCCGGCCGCAGGGAGAGGCTCACGCCGCGGACGGGCCGGATCACGCCGTCGGGGGTGGGGAGTTCGACGCTCAGGTCCTCGACCTGGAGGACGAGACCGTCCTCGGCGGGCCCGCTCGGCCCAGTCGGTGCGATCGGTCGCCGGGGTGTACGGTCCGCACGGCCCGCCGGGTTGCGCCGGGCGGCGCCTCCTGCCAGGACCTCGCCGAGCAGTTGGAACGTCACCGCCGCGTAGAGGATGGCCAGGCCGGGGGCGAGGGCGGGCAGCGGCTGTGCGTAGATCCGGTCGAGCCCCTGGTTGAGCAGTTGCCCCCAGTCGTAGCCGGGCGGTTGGACGCCCAGGCCGAGGAAGCTCAGCCCGGAGAGCGCGACCAGGGAGGTGCCCGCCGCCGTGGTCGCGCTCAGCAGCAGCGGTTCGGCGATGTTGGGCAGGACGTGCCGCCACAGCAGCCGGTGCCGGCGCAGGCCGAGGACCCGGGCCGAGGCCAGGTGGTCGGTGCCCGCGACGGCGGCGGCGAGTGTCTGGGCGAGCCGGGCGAAGCCGGGTACACCGGCGACGGCGAGGGCGAGCATCGCCCCGGCCGCGCCCGCGCCGAACACGACCGCGAGGAAGAGCGCGACCAGGAGTGCGGGGAAGGCGAGCAGGAGGTTGATCACTGCCGCGAGCAGGCGGCGGGCGCGGGGGCCGACGACGGCGGTGGACGCGCCGAGGAGGATGCCGGTGCTCGCGCCGATCGCGGTCGCGGCCAGCGCGAGCAGCAGGGAGGGCCGGGTGGCGGTGAGGACCCGGGCGAGCAGGTCCCGTCCGAGGTTGTCGGTGCCGAAGGGGTGGGCGGTGGAGGGGCCTTGCAGCACTGCCGAGGGGTCGGGGAGGTCCGCCGCCGCGCCCCAGAGGAGCGGGCCCGCCAGCGCGAGCACGAGCAGCGAGGCCAGCATGGCGGTGGCGGCCCAGGCCATGGGCGAGCGGAGGTACCTGGTGGGAAGGGGCATCGGCACCTCAGCTCTCCCGGATCGTCGAGCGCGGGTCGAGCAGCGCCAGCAGCACGTCGACCAGGAGCGCGGCGAGCAGGACGGTCGTGCCCAGGATCAGCACCATCGCCTGGATCACCGGGTAGTCCTGCGAGCTCACGGACTGCGCCAGGGCCGAACCGATGCCGGGCCAGGCGAAGACCTTCTCCACCAGCACGGTGCCGGCGATCAGGGCGGGCAGCAGGCCTCCGGCGACGGTGAGTGCGGCGGTGGCCATGTTCGGCGCCGCGTGCCGCAGGTAGCGGCGTAGCGGTGACAGCCGCTTTCCACGGGCGGTGCGCAGGTAGTCCTCGGACAGCACTTTCAGCGCCTCCACCCGGACGATGCGCACCAGGACGGCGGTGGGCGCCACGGAGAGCGCGAGGACCGGCAGGACGAAGGATCCGGCGCCCGCCGTGCCGGCCACCGGCAGCAGTTGGAGGCCGACGGCCAGTAGCGCGGTGAGCCCGGCGGCCAGGACGAAGTCGGGGATCCCGGCCAGGCCGGCGGTGAGCGTCGTGAACGCCAGTTCGCTGCGCGGGTGCCGGCCGTCCCGGGTGCGGACGGCGGCGAGCAGGCCGCAGGGCAGGGCGACGGCGAGGGTGACGAGGAAGGCCAGGCCGGCGATTTCGAGGGTGGCCGGCAGCCGGGTGCGGACGAGCTCCGCGACCGGTGTCGAGGTGACCAGCGAGGTGCCGAGGTCGCCGTGCACGAGGCCGTCGACATAGTGCCGGTACTGGGCCAGGAAGGGTTCGTCGAGACCGAGTTGGTGGCGGCGTGCGGCCACGAGCGCGGGGGAGGCGTCGACGCCGAGCGCCGCGCGGACCGGGTCTCCGGGCACCAGGCGGATCATCGCGAACGAGGCGGTGAGCACGACCCCGAGTGAGAGGAGCAGTCGGGCGGTGCGCCGGCCGAGGAACACCGTCCACGGGTGCCGCAGGAGACGGGGCATGAGGTGCCGCGGCAGACGCGGCAGACGCGGCAGAGGCCGCGATCGACGGGGTGCGGTCACGCGGGATCCCCCGGTCATCGGTGCAGGCGGATGCTGGTGGGGATGACCTGGCCGCCGAAGGTCGTGGCGAAGGTGGTGCTGCGCCCGTACACGGTGCTGCGGCCGTCGGCGATCGGCAGGGCGTCGGCGGAGCGGAAGAGCGCGGCGGCGGCCCGGTTCCAGGTGGCGCAGCCCGCGGTGTCCGGCTCCCGAAGGGCCTGGGCGACCAGGGCGTCGTATGCGGGATTGGCCACGCCCGCGAAGTTGAGGCCCTGGGCGGGGATTGGGCCGGAGAAGAACGGGATGAAGCCGACGGGCAGGGCGAAGCCGGGGGAGGTGCCGACGACGACGTCGAAGTCGCCGGTCTGGTACATGGCGTTGACGAGGGCGGGCAGGCTCTCGGTGACCAGCTTGACGTCCGCGCCCAGGGCCGTCCAGGAGCGGGCCATCAGCTCGGCGACGGGTGCCAGCGTCGGGCCGAGGTCGGGGCTGGTGATCAGGCGCAGCCGGAGTGGTCGGCCGTCCTTCGTCAGCCGGCCGTCGGCGGCGCGGGTCCAGCCGGCGGCGCGCAGCGCCTCGGTGGCGTCCAGCGCGGGCAGGTTGGCGGCGGCGAGGTCGGCGTGGCAGACGGCGCCTTGCGCGCCGAAGTCGGTGGCGGGGGTGCCGGTGCCGCCGACGGCGACGTTGGCGAGCCCCTGGCGGTCGAGTGCGGACACCAGGGCCCGGCGCAGGGCCGGGTCGGCGAGGGGGCGGCCGGGGCGCTGGTTGAAGAAGGTCAGCCCGATGACGGTCGCCACGTCGGCGGTGGCCAGGCCGTGGTCGGCGAGCCGGGCGCGGTCGGGTCCGTTGACGCTCGCGATGTCGATGCCGCCGGTGAGCAGCAGGTTGGCGGCGGTGGAGGCCTGGGGCAGCACGGAGATGACGATGTGGGCGGGGAGGCCGGGTTCCGCGGTGGTCGCCCCGGCGGGCCCCCAGGTGTAGTCGTCGCGCACGGTGAACTCGTACGGCCCGCCCGGGGTGTAGTGGGTCAGCACGTACGGTCCGGTGCCCCGGGTGGAGCGGTCCAGCGACTGGGGCCGGTCGAGGCCGGCGGGGCAGACGATCGGTAGCAGTCCGAGGGTGCGGGTGAGGAACGGGAAGGGGGCGGTGGTGGTCGCCGTCACGGTGCCGGTCGAGTCGTCGGCGCTTGCGGTGTACGGGACGGTGGGCAGGACGGTCTGGGCGCCGGCGAGCTGGTGGGCCGGGTCGCCGGCGTAGGTGAGTGCGCGGGCGACGGCCGTGGCGGTGAGGGGGGTGCCGTCGGAGCAGGTGATTCCCGGGCGGAGGGTGAAGGCGGCCGTGGTGGTGGTGGCCTCCCAGGAGGAGGCCAGGCCGGAGACCAGGGTGGCGTCGGCGGAGACGTTGACCAGCGAGTCGTAGGCGTAGCGGGCCGGAGCGGCGCCGAAGGCCGTGTACGGGTTGAAGCTGGGCGTCTCGCTGGCGGCCGCGATCCGTACGGTCCCGCGGTCCACGAGGGGACCGGTCGTGGAGGAGGGGGCGACGCTGCCGCAGCCGGTGAGTGCGCCGGCCGCGACGGCCGCGGTGGTCAGGGCAGCCGCCAGTGGGACCGGCAGGGGGCGACGGGGCATGGCGTCATGGTGCCACCGAGTGCTGGCGCTGGCGAGTCAACTCACCTGTACGGCAAGCCTGTTCGAAAGGTCTTGGCCGTGTGCCGCCTTGGCGGGCGGAACGGGGCGCGGGTGGCGGGGGCCGATCCGGTTCACCCGTTAGGGGGATGCCGTGGCCGGTTGTCCGCGGACCGGGGTGGCCGGGCGGCGCGTCCTCGACAGGATGGCCGGATGAGGACGAATGAACCGGGCCGGGAGATCGGTCGGCTGGCGGACCGCTACTGGGAGTTCCTGTTGGAGCGCGACCCGCTGCTGCGGGCCCGGCAGGGGCTCCCGGTCGAGTCGCTGCCGAGGGAGTCGCCGGCCGAGGCCGAGGAGCGGGCGCGGTTCGCCGCGGGCGTCGTGGAGCGGGTCCGGGTGGTCGTGGAGGGAGCCCGGGCGCTCGACGGCGCGGAGCTCTGCGGAGCCGATGCCGACACGGCCGCCTTCCTCGTCGGGTCGGCCGAGCAGGAGCTGCGGGCCCACCGCTGCTACTGGCTGACGCCCGCCGTCACGCCGTACCGGCTGTTCCCGTTGTCGCAGTACGTCGACGCCGTCCTGCGTGGCCACCGCTTCGACCAACCGCCGGACGCCGACCGGTACTTGGTGCTCGTGCGCGAGCTGGCCCGGGTGGTCGGCTCGATCGGCGACAAGGCGGCGGGGCAGGCCGTGCGCGGCTTCCGGGTGCCCGCCCCGGCCCTGCCCGGGGTGCGCGCCACCCTCGCGGGCCTGCGGGCGTCGGTGGCGGAGCGCGTCGAGGTGGACGAGGGCCGGCTCGGCGGGCTGGGGCCGGCCGAGCGCGGACGCGTCCGAGACGGCGTGCGGCGGCTGGTGGAAGCCGAGCTGCTGCCGGCCTTCGACGGCCTGCTCGCCGTCGTCGACGGTCCGGACCAGCTGCGCGAGGCGCCGCAGGCCGTGGGCTGGGCGCGCTACGAAGGCGGTGAGGAGGCGTACCGGGAGTTCGTCCGGACGCACACGGGCGGGGGGACGCCGCCCGAGCGGCTGCACGAGCTCGGCCGCGAGCAGTGCCGCGAACTGGCCGAGCGGATGCGGGAGGTCCGTACCGCCCTCGGATTCCCGGGCCCCGAGGAGGAGTTCCACGAGCGGCTGCGGAGCGAGCCCCGGCTGTACGCCCGCACGCCGGAGGAGGTCGAGGACCGCTACCGCCGGTACCTCGACCGGCTGGCCCCGCTGCTGCCGCGGTGGTTCGCCGCGCTGCCGGGCGCCCCGTACGGGCTGGCCCGGCTGGATCCGGCGCTGGAGGCGGGGCTGACGTTCGGGTACTACCAGCAGCCCACGGCGGCGGACCCGGTCGGGCGCTACCGCTACAACGGCGCGGGGCTGGAAGGGCGGTCGCTGCTGGGCGCGGCCTCGCTGATCTACCACGAGCTGGCTCCGGGCCACCACTTCCACCTGGCCCGCCAGGCGGAGAACCGGTCGTTGCCCCGGCTGCGCCGTGAAGTGGCCGGGTTCGGCGCGTTCAACGAGGGCTGGGCCGAGTACGCGGCCGGTCTGGGCTGGGAGATGGGCCTCTACGACGACCCGTGGGACGCGTACGGGCGCCTCGCGCAGGAGCGGTTCACCGCGCAGCGCCTGGTCGTCGACACCGGGCTCAACCTCGGCACCATGGGACTGGAGCAGGCGCGGGACTTCATGCGCGCCAACTCCACCGAGGCGGACGCCCAGATCGCCTCGGACCTGCTGCGGTACTCGACGGACCTGCCCGGGCAGGCGCTGTCCTACCGTGCGGGGTATCTGGAGTTCGCCCGGCTGCGGGAGGGGGCCGAGGCCGGTCCGGGCGGCGGGTTCGAGGTGCGGGCCTTCCACGAGGCGGTCCTGGGCGGCGGTGGGCTGCCGTTTCCCGCCCTCCGGCGGCGGGTGGCACGTGAACTCGGCAGGCCCGATGAGTGAAAAAGAATATAAGCGGATTGTCGGGTGGGCATTTGTTCGTTAATCCGAGCTACAAAAACGGGCCGAGAGCACTCGCACGAGTGAAACCGGATGAGAAGGTTTGGCTTCGATGGACCCGGCTCGACTACGGTGAAGCGAGAGCGGGCGGTTGATCCATCGAGTGCGGAATTCATTCCGGCGGGAAATCCGGCGGGGAACGTCGAATTCCGCAGTCGGGTGCTTCCGTCCGCCTAGTCGTGCGGTGCTCCGGTGCGTCCGCAGTTGCCCGGGGTCCCTGTCATACGTCCGCGTAGAGAGGATGGAGCATCATGCCGCCCCTAGTACCGCCCTTCCTGGTCGGCCTCATCGTCGCGCCACTGGCCAAGCGTCTCCTCAAGCCGCTGGTGCGAGGCGTCGTCAAGACGTCCGTCGGCCTCGTCCTTGAGGTGAAGAAATCGTCCCCCAAGGCCGGCGAGCCACGACCCCACCCCCACGCCGGGGGGGGCGCCGGGGGGGGGGCGGCGCCGGTCGCCCGCGGCGC
>NZ_JBHWIJ010000304.1:0-10356 GCF_042732255.1 Kitasatospora sp. NPDC059803
GGGCCAGGACGGTCGGCGGCTGCTCCACCCCGCCGGGCGGCCCGGACGGCGCACCCGGCAGGCCCATCAGCCCCGGCACGGCGTCCGGCGACGCGAGCAGCGTCGGCGCCGGCTCGACGGCCGCAGGCGGCACGGGCGCGGGCGGCGGGACGGCGGCGGGCACGGGCGCCTGGGCGGCGGGCGGCGGGACCGGCGGCATGCCGTAGCCGCCCTCCGGCGGCATCAGCATGGTCGCGGCCTCGGCCCCGGCCGGCGCGGGCGCGTCGGGCAGGTCGGAGCCGGTGGTCCGCAGCCCCTCGGGCATCAGGACGGTGGCCGCCTCGGCCCCGACCGGCGGCACCGGCACGGGGGCCGGGGCCGGGGCCTGCGGCGGGACGGCGAAACCAGCAGGACCGGCAGAACCGGACGGCACGGCGGGCACGGGCGGCTCGACGGCGGGCGCGGCCGGCACGGCGGGCGCCGCAGCGACCGGCGCGGGCGGCTCGGCCACCGGAACAGCCGGAGCCACCGGAGCAGCCGGAGCCGGAGCCCCCTGGCCCCCCAGCCGCTCCGCCTCCGCCGCGATCGCCGCGGCCCCCGCCTCCTGCAGCCACTGCGGCGGGCTGAGCAGGAAGGACGTCGCCTCGACCGGCCCGGGCGCGGGCTTCGCCGCCCCCGCCGGGTTGGCCGCGACCGGCCGCCCGTACGCCTCCTCGTACTGCCGGACCACCTCGTTGACGGGCAGCGCGGGCCAGAGCGTGGTCGCGCCGGAGTCCCGGGCGATCACCAGTCGCGCCTCGCCGGCCGACCCGTCCCCCGCACCCGACGGCCCCGCCGTCCCGTCCCCGGGTGCCACCGCCCAGCAGACGAAGCCCAGGTCGAACTCCCGGACCCGTACCTCGCGCTGCTGCGGCTGCGGCACCCCGCCGTTGATCCACTCCTCGGCGAGCTCCTGCGCCTGCGCGTACGTCACCACGCCCGGTTCACCCCTGTCCCCATCCTCGTCGTCCCCGCTCGTTGCACCGCCGCGGCCACGTCAGTCCACCGGGACGGCCCGGGCGAACCCGCCGTCCACCATCAGCTCCGCGACCGTCTCCAGCTCCGGCGGGCTGCCGGCCAGCCGGAGCAGGAACGCGTCGAAATCCTCGCCGCAGGGCAGCAGCAGCCGGGCGCAGCGGTCCTCCGGGGCCTCCGGCGCGCCGGTGTCGCGGGCGTCGTCGTACAGGTGGAACCAGACCGAGCCGGCCCGGTCGCCGCGCACCTTGAGCGCGACGATGCCGCCCTGCGCGTAGGCGACGCCCAGGTAGTCCTTGGTGAGGTGGTCGCGCAGGCACTTGTTGGCGTACACGACGTCCTGGGTGCCGTACTCCTCGCTGAGGGTGAGGAAGGGCTGGTCGAGCAGCATGCCGAGCTCGGTGTCCAGCGCCACCCCGACCGGGGCGCGGCCGCCGCCCAGCTTGAGGAAGGTGCGGTAGGCGCCGGGCAGCCGGTAGCCGAGGCGCTCCTCGGCGCGCTGCACCAGGTCCTCGGGGACGCCGATCGGGTCGCCGCCGTCCTTCGCCAGCGAGAAGTGCACGGGCCGGCGCTCCTGCAACGGGCGGGTGCCCCGGCGGGTGTGGTCGGCGGCGGAGGTGGCCAGGCCGGCGTGGTGCCGCAGCAGCGCCTTGACCTCCACCGGGACGAGCTCCATCCGCCGCCAACCGGGGGCGGCCCGGCCGACCGCGTGGTGCCAGGTCCAGCCGGGCGGGGTGGCGACGGCGGTGTCCAGGTCGGCCCAGAGCGGGTGGCCCTGGGTGAACAGCGCGGCGTTGGCCGACACGTAGTCGGTCAGCCGCAGCTCGTCCACGCCGAAGCCGTCCGGCGGGTCGGCGACCTCGGCCGCGGCGGCGGCGTACGAGCCGAAGTCCGGGTAGCCGTACTCGTCCACCCGGACCCCGGCGGGGTGTCGCTCCGCGCGGACCGGGTCCGGGAACTGCACCACCTGACCTGCGTACGCCGCGTTCGGTGCGGCGGCGACGCCGGGCCGACCTGTCGTCATCTGGGAGCCCCCACTGGCTGCTGCAAATTCTCGAAGCGCTTGCTGGACACCAGCGTAGGGGGTCGTCTCCGGGCCCGGGCCCCCGCCCGGGAGAAGAAGGGGAACCGTCAGGGCCGCTGCCCGAGCGCCCCGGCCAGCACCCCGGCGACCCTGGTCTGCTGCGCCTCGGTGAGGTGCGGGTGCAGCGGCAGGCTGAGCAGTTCGCGGGCGGCCCGTTCGGCGACCGGGAACGCCCCCGCGCGGTGGCCGAGGTGACGGAACGCGGGCTGGAGGTGGACCGGGACGGGGTAGTGCACCCCGGCGCCGATCCCGGCGGCGCGCAGCGCGGCGAGGACGGCGTCGCGGTCCCGGCCGGAGCCGATCCGCACCGCGTACAGGTGCCAGACGTGCTCGTTGCCGGGCGCGGTGCGCGGCAGGGTCAGGCCGTCGAGACCGCCGAGCAGGGCGTCGTAGCGGGCGGCGGCGGCCCGGCGGGCGGCGTTCCAGGCGGGCAGCCGGCGCAGCTTGGCCCGCAGCACGACGGCCTGCAGCGCGTCCATCCGGGAGTTGAAGCCGAACCGCTCGTGCCGGTACTTCTCGCGCGCGCCGTGGTCGCCGATCAGCCGGACGGCGGCGGCGAGTTCGTCGTCGTCGGTGAGCACCGCCCCGGCGTCGCCGTAGCCGCCGAGGTTCTTGCCCGGGTAGAAGCTGGTGGCCGCGATCCGCCCGTAGCCGGTGCGCCCGTGCTGCCGGGCGCCCTGGGACTGCGCCGCGTCCTCCACCACCGGCCGTCCGTCGGCCAGTTCCAGCAGCGGCCCCATCGGGGCGAGCTGGCCGTTCAGGTGGACGGGCAGCAGTGCGACCGCACCGGGCAGCGCCCCGGCGGCCCGCTCGGGGTCGATCAGCAGGTGCGCCGGGTCGGCGTCGACCAGCACCGGGCGCAGCCCGGCCCGCTGCACGGCCTCGGCGGTGGCGACGAAGGTGTTGGCGGGCAGCACGACCCCGCCGCCGGGCGGCAGGTCGAGGGCGCGCAGGGCGAGTTCGAGGGCGTCGGTGCCGTTGCCGGCGCCCACGCAGTGCCGGGCGCCGGTGAACTCGGCGTACTCCCGCTCGAAGCCGTCCACTTCGGGGCCCTTGACGTAGCCGCCGGAGGCGAGCACCCGGTCGAAGCCGGCCCGGACCTCGGCCGCGACCTCGGCGTGCGCGGCCGCCAGGTCGACCAACGGGATCGAGTCGACCAGCGGGATCGGGCCGACCGGCGGGATCGGGTCGACCGGCGGGATGCCGGCGCTCACCGGGCGCCCGCCCGGTCCCCGGACCCCACCGGGACGGTGGCACCGCCGAGTTCGAGGCTGAGCGAGGCCGCCTCCAGCAGCTGGAGCACCCGCACCCCGGCCCGGCCGTCGGTGAGCGGGGCCCGGCGCTCGGTGATCGCGGCGGCGAACTCGGCCATCACGTTGCGCAGCGCCTCCTGCTCGACCAGTGCGGGCGCGACCATCTCGCCGACCCGGTAGGAGATCAGCGCCCGGTGCCGGATCGCGTCGGTCAGCTGGTCGGGCGGGGTGAGGTCGACGCCGCGGTCGTGCACGGCCAGCCGGGCCTGCGGGTTGAGGTCGTCCCAGACCAGGGTGCGCCGGGAGCCGCCGATCAGCGTGGTGCGGACCTTCGTCGGGGAGAGCCAGTTGACGTGGCAGTGGGCCAGCGCGCCGTTGCTCAGCCGGACCGTCAGGTACGCCACGCAGGCCCGGCCGGCGCCGATCGGGTCGGCGCCCTGGGCGGACACCCCGACCGGTTCGACGCCGGGCGGCAGCACGAAGTCGAGGATCGACAGGTCGTGCGGGGCGAGGTCCCACAGCACGTCCACGTCGGGCTGCACCAGGCCGAGGTTGATCCGCACCGAGTCGAAGAACTGGATGTCGCCGATCTCGCCGCCGTGCACCAGCTCGCGGATCCGGCGCACCACCGGGGTGTAGCAGAAGGTGTGGTCGCACATCAGCACCAGCCCGCTGCGCTCGGCCAGGTCGACCAGTTCGGCGGCCTCGGCGGCCGAGGTCGTGATCGGCTTCTCCACCAGCACGTGCTTGCCGGCCTCCAGCGCGGCCCGCACCAGCCGGTAGTGCGCGGCCGCGGGCGTGGCCACCGCGACCGCCCCTACCCGCTCGTCGTCGAGCACCCGCCGGTAGGAGCCGGTCGCCCGGACGGTGCTGTACTCCCCCAGCACGGCACGGGCCTTGGCCTCGTCCAGGTCGCACAGCCAGTGCAGCCGCAGCGCCGGGGTGTCCTGCGCGTTGCGGACCAGCTTCGGGCCCCAGTAGCCGGCCCCGACCACCGCGAGGCCCACCGGGCGTTCCGGTGCCGGCCGGGGCGGTTCGCCCGGCGTGGGCACGTGCCCACCGGGCGCCTGGTTGGCGGCCTGCGCGTCCCAGGCCCCCGACCGCTGCCGCGGCCCGTTCCGACCGGGCTGCTCCGACGTCATCCACGAGCCCCTTCGCTCCGCCGCCGGGGCGGGCTCGGGCCCACCCCGACGGCCCCAACGTCCGGCGCGGGCACCGGGTCCGGCCCCGTCCGCGCGTCCGCGGGCGGTCGGCCGGATCCCCTTCGGCCTCGCTGCCGGAACGGTACCGGCCGTGCCCCCGGCCCGGAGGTGGTTTCGGGAAATCAGCGGACAAGTCGTGACGACGGTGTGCGGATCCGGCCCCGGTCCGGCGAGGATCGGGTGACGGCCCGGCCGGTCCCGCACGGTCGTTCGTCCGCCCCCGCACCCCGGTTGTGCGGATGTCGGTGTCGTTTGACAGGCTTGCCCCGGACCGTCCCACCGGTCCTTCCGTCAGCGGGAACAGAGGAGGAGGACGACGCATGACCACCGGTGAGCCCGCGGGCCCGCCCGTGCTGCGCCACCACCGCGACAGCCTGCTGCCCGCCGTCGCCGCCGCGCTGTCACTCAAGGGCGGCGAGGTGCACACCCTGGCCGGGGACAAGGACGCCCGACGGCCGGTCCTGCACCCGCTGGTCGGCGAGTTCCTGGACACGCTGCCCGTCGAGGCGCGCGAGCGGTTCACCGGCCGCTGCCCGGAGGCCGTCCTGCTCTCCCAGCACCTGGTCGCGGTCGACGGCCGGCGCTCCAAGCGCGCCGCCCGCAAGCCGATGACCCTGCACGAGGCCCGCAAGGCGCTCAAGGGCTCCCGGATGACGACCGTTCGCATCCGGGAGGAGGGCGACCCGGCGCACGGCACCCACGCCCCGCCGTGCCGTTCCTGCGCGCCGATGCTGGAGCACTTCACCGTGCAGAGCGTCGCCGTCGGGCCGCCCGCGCCCTGACCGCGCCCTCGTACGCCCCCTGTCCCCGAGCCCTGGAGTCCGCCCTGAACCCGCCCAGCCCGCCCCCGCCACCGCCGGCCACCCTGTCCGCCGCCCCCGCCGGGCGGGCCCGCCCGCGCTTCCCTGCCGACGTCGCCGCCGAGCTCAAGGCGGCCGGCTGGCACCCCGGCCGCTGGCAGATACGGCAGGCCGAGGAGTGGGCCGACGCCCTGGTCGGGTACGGCGGGCCGTCCGGTCTGCGGCACGCGGTGTTCCCGGCGGCGGTGGAGGCCTGGGCCGAGTTCGGCGGCCTCGCCTTCGACCTGGCCGGCCCGGGCCGCCAGCTGGCCCGCACCCCGTTCCTGATCGACCCGCTGTGCGGGCTGCACCAGCCGCGCACCCTGCTCGACCTCGGCCGCGCCCTGGGCAGCCAGCTCGCCCCGCTCGGCGAGGAGGCGTACGGGCAGGCGCTGCTGGCCGTCGACGAGGAGGGCCGGGTCTACAGCCTGGACCACACCGGCGAGTGGTTCCTCGGGCACGGCATCGACCAGGCCGTCACCACCCTGATCCTGGGCACCGCCCCGGAGCGGCTGCGCACCGCCGACGGTTCCTGACGGCGGTCCGGCGGGCCCTGGGTCAGGCGGCCGACACGCGCTCGGCCGGACAGGGCCTGACCGCCGGGCCGGGCCTGGCGGCGCGTCACCGCAGCCGTTCGGCCCGGACCGCCAGCCGGGACGGCAGCACCGCCTCGACCCGGAACCCGCCGTCCGCCTCCGGCCCGGAGGAGAAGGTGCCGCCCAGCGCGATCACCCGCTCCCGCATCCCGACCAGCCCGTTGCCGCCGCTGGGAAGCTTCGCCGCGCCCCCGCCGCCGCCCGGGCAGGCGTTCACCACGCTCACCCGCACCCCGTTGGGCGCGTACGCGAGCAGGACGGACACCTGTGCGCCGCCCGCGTGCTTGTGCGCATTGGTCAGGCCCTCCTGGACGACCCGGTAGGCGGTCTGCTCGGCCTCGCCGGTGAACTCCTGCCGGCTGCCGCTGACGGTCAGCGTCACCGCCATGCCGGCCGCCCGGGACTGGTCGACCAGCCGGGGCAGCCCGGCCAGCGAGTCGGGCTCCGGCTGGCGCTCGTCGTCCATCCGCAGCACGCCGAGGATCTCCCGCAGCTCGTTCAGCGCCTGCCGTCCGACCTCGCCCATCAGCTTGGCGCTCTGCGCGGCCTTCTCCGGGTCCTTGGCGACGATCCGCTCCAGCGCCCCGGCGTGCACCACCATCAGGGACACCCGGTGCGCCACCACGTCGTGCATCTCCCGGGCGATCCGGGTGCGCTCCTCCAGCCGGGCCCGGCGGGCGCGCTCCTGGGCCTGCTCGGCCAGCAGGTCCAGCTCGGTCTCCAGGCCGTGCGCGCGGTCCTTGAGCGAGTCGATCAGCCGCCGCCGCGCGCCCACGTACAGTCCGGTGACCACCGGCGGGACGGTCAGGCCGACGGAGACCAGCACCGCGATCAGCACCTGGCCCCAGAGCGGCGGCTGCTCCACCGCCGTGTCGCCGGGCGTCAGCATCGACACCATCATCACGGCGACGGTCTCGGCGAAGGCCAGTGCGGACAGCGCCACCACCCGCCAGCGCCGGGTGGGCCACTCCCAGGTCGCCGCCAGCGTGTACAGCGACACCACCAGCAGCAGGACGCCGAGCATCCCCGGCATCGCCACCAGGGTCACCAGCACCGGTACGGCCGGCCAGCGGCGGCGCAGCACCAGCGAACCGCCCGCCACCACGCCGAGCAGCGAGATGCCGGCCATCCCGGCGGCGTCCAGGTGCACCCGGCCGGAGAGGAAGGCGATCGTGCTGAGCGCGCACTCCAGCGCGGCGAGCACCGCCAGCCCGATGTCCAGGAAGGCGCTGCGCGGCCGCTCCCACCACCAGAACGGCCGGACCGGCGCGCGCTCCCCAGGCGACTTGCTCATGGTTGACACCCTAAGCGGCAACCCCCTCCCCTCCCCACCGGGATTGCCCCCGACACCTCGCCGGACCCTCAAGTGGTCCAGACCACATGCGGCCTGCGGCGTCACTGTCCGCCATCCGGCCACCTCGCGGACAGCGACCGCCCCGACACCTATGCTGGTCGCGTCGGACAGCGCGGTCCGCACGCGTCACACCCGCCACACGCGGGCGGACCTGTGACGATGAGCCGTTGCCGAACCCCACCACCACAGGGAGCCAGCCGTGACCGCTCCGGTCCCCACCCCGGCGGACAGCCCCACTGTCCACGCCACCGGCCCAGTTGCCGACAACGCGGCCCTGCGGGCGGACATCCGCCGCCTCGGCGACCTGCTCGGCGAGACGCTCGTCCGACAGGAAGGCCCCCAGCTGCTGGGCCTGGTCGAACAGGTCCGCCTGCTCAGCCGCACCGACGGCGAGGCCACCGCCGAACTCCTCTCCGACATCGACCTGGACACCGCCGCCAAGCTGGTCCGGGCCTTCTCCACCTACTTCCACCTCGCCAACGTCACCGAACAGGTGCACCGCGGCCGCGAGTTCGCCACCCGCCGCGCCCGGGAGGGCTCGCTGCTCGCCCAGACCGCCGACCAGCTCGCCGAGGCCGACCCCAAGCACCTCGAAAACACGCTGGCCCACCTCGCGGTCCGCCCGGTCTTCACCGCCCACCCCACCGAGGCCGCCCGCCGCAGCGTCCTCAACAAGCTGCGCCGCATCGGCGAACTCCTCGATCGCATCCACCGCGAGGAGATCGCCGCCGGCCTCTCCCAGGCCGACCCGGCCCGCACCAGCAGCGCCCGCCGCCAGGCCGACCGCCGCCTCGCCGAGGTCATCGACCTGCTCTGGCAGACCGACGAGCTGCGCATCGCCCGCCCCGAGCCCACCGACGAGGCCCGCAACGCCGTCTACTACCTGGACGAGCTCTACCGCGACGCCGTCCCCCAGGTCCTGGAGGAACTGCACGAGGAGCTCGGCCGGGTCGGCCTGACCCTGCCCGACGGCGTCCGCCCGCTCACCTTCGGCACCTGGATCGGCGGCGACCGCGACGGCAACCCCAACGTGACCCCGCAGGTCACCTGGGACGTCCTCAACCTCCAGCACGAGTACGGCATCAAGGACGCCCTGGCCGCCGTCGACGACCTGCGCAGCACCCTCTCCACCTCCGAGCGGCTGGCCGGCGCCTCGGTCGAACTGCTCGCCTCGCTCAACACCGACCTGCACCAGCTCCCCGAGCTCAGCCCCCGCTACAAGCGGATGAACGCCGAGGAGCCCTACCGTCTCAAGGCCACCTGCGTCCGGCTCAAGCTGGAGAACACCCGCGAGCGGCTCGCCCAGGGCACCCCGCACGTCGAGGGCCGCGACTACCTCGGCACCCGCGAGCTGATCACCGACCTGCGGCTCATCCAGGACTCCCTGCGCGCCCACCGCGGCGAGCTGATCGCCGACGGCCGCCTCGCCCGCGCCATCCGCACCATCGAGGCCTTCGGCCTCCAGCTCGCCACCATGGACGTCCGCGAGCACGCCGAGGCCCACCACCACGCCCTCGGCCAGCTCTTCGACCGCCTCGGCGAGGAGGCCTGGCGCTACGCCGACATGCCCCGCGAGTACCGGCAGAAGCTGCTCGCCAAGGAGCTCCGCTCGCGCCGCCCGCTCGCCCCCACCCCGGCCCCGCTGGACGCCGCCGGCACCAAGACCCTCGGCGTCTTCAACACCATCCGCGAGGGCTTCGAGCGCTTCGGCGACGAGATCGTCGAGAGCTACATCATCTCCATGTGCCAGGGCGCCGACGACGTCTTCGCCGCCACCGTCCTGGCCCGCGAGGCCGGCCTGATCGACCTGCACGGCGGCATCGCCAAGATCGGCATCGTGCCGCTGCTGGAGACCACCGAGGAACTCCAGAAGGCCGACCTCATCCTCGACGAGATGCTGTCCGACCCCTCCTACCGGCTGCTCGTCTCGCTGCGCGGCGACGTCCAGGAGGTCATGCTCGGCTACTCCGACTCCTCCAAGTTCGGCGGCATCACCACCTCCCAGTGGGAGATCCACCGCGCCCAGCGCCGGCTGCGCGACGTCGCCCACCGCTACGGCATCCGGCTGCGCCTGTTCCACGGCCGCGGCGGCACCGTCGGCCGCGGCGGCGGCCCCTCCCACGAGGCCATCCTGGCCCAGCCCTGGGGCACCCTGGAGGGCGAGATCAAGGTCACCGAGCAGGGCGAGGTCATCTCCGACAAGTACCTGCTCCCCTCCCTCGCCCGGGAGAACCTGGAGCTGACCATCTCCGCCACCCTCTCCGCCTCCGCGCTGCACACCGCCCCGCGCCAGGCCCCCGAGGAACTGGCCCGCTGGGACGCCGCGATGGACCAGGTCTCCGCGGCCGCCCACACCGCCTACCGCGCCCTGGTCGAGCAGGACGACCTGCCGAAGTACTTCTTCGCCGCCACCCCGGTCGACCAGCTCGCCTCGCTGCACCTGGGCTCCCGCCCGTCCCGCCGCCCCGACTCCGGCGCCGGCCTCGACGGCCTGCGGGCCATCCCGTGGGTCTTCGGCTGGACCCAGTCCCGCCAGATCGTCCCCGGCTGGTACGGCGTCGGCTCCGGCCTCGCCGCCGCCCGCGCCGCCGGCCTCGGCGGCGTGCTCGACGAGATGCACGGCCAGTGGCACTTCTTCCGCAACTTCCTGTCCAACGTCGCCATGACGCTGGCCAAGACCGACCTGCGGATCGCCCGCCACTACGTCGAGCAGCTGGTGCCCGCCGAACTGCACCACGTCTTCGACCAGATCGTCGCCGAGCACGACCTCACCCTGCGCGAGGTGCTCCGACTCACCGGCGAGGGCGCACTGCTGGAGCACAACCCGGTGCTCAAGCAGACCTTCACCGTCCGCGACGCCTACCTCGACCCGATCTCCTACCTCCAGGTCGCGCTGCTGCGCCGCCAGCGCGAGGAGGTCGCCACCGGCCGCCACGAGGACCCGCTGCGGGCCCGCGCGCTGCTGCTGACCGTCAACGGCATCGCCGCCGGCCTGCGCAACACCGGCTGACGCCACCGCGCGTACGGGACGGGGC
>NZ_JBHWIJ010000305.1:0-4666 GCF_042732255.1 Kitasatospora sp. NPDC059803
ACCCCCTGCCGCTCCCCCACACCCCCCCGCGCGGCCGCCGCCCGGGCATCGGCCCCGGGGCCACGAACACGGTGCGGCGCAGCTCCGTCCCGTACGTGGCCAGGGTCGACAACCGCGAGGCGGCCAGGGGCGGGGTCGACGGCGAGACGGTGGAGAACGCCAAGGTGCGCGCCCCCCACCTGCTGCGGCTCCAGGAACGGGCCGTCACCGCCGGGGACTTCGAGCTGATCGCCCGGCAGGCCGCCCCCTCGGCGGCCCGGGTGCGCTGCGCGCCGGCCGTCGCCGGGGAGGCGGGCGCGGTGCGGGTGCTGGTGGTCCCCGACGCGGTCGCGGACGAGGGCGACCGCCTGCGGTTCGAGCAGCTGATCCCCGGCGAGCAGGTGCTGTCGGCCATCGCGACGGCCCTGGACGAGCGGCGGCTCGTCGGCACCCGGCTCGTCGTCCAACCGCCCGACTACCAGGGGGTGACGGTGGTCGCCCGGCTCGCGACCCGCTCCCCGGACGGCGACCGGGTCCGGGAGGCGGCGCTCGCGGCCCTGTTCCGGCACCTCAACCCGCTGCGCGGCGGCGCCGACGGAAGGGGCTGGCCGTTCGGCCGGGCCGTGCAGTACGGGGAGGTGTTCGCGGTGCTCCAGCAGGTGGCCGGGGTCACGGCGGTCGAGGAACTGCGGCTCTTCCCGGCGGATCCGATCACCGGGCGCCGGGGCGCGCCCGCCGAACGGGTCGACGTCGCCCCGGACGCGCTGGTCTTCTCGCACCAGCACCAGGTCGTGGTCGCCGCGCTCCCGGCGGACGGTCAGCGATGAGCAGAGCGGCCGTCCCCGGGCTGCCCAGCCCGCATCCGATCGGCGAACTCCTGCCCGCGCTCTACGCCGAGGACGACTTCGCCCAGCGGTTCACCGCAGGCCTGGACACCGTCCTCGCCCCGGTCTTCGCCACCCTGGACAACCTGCCCGCCTACTTCCAACCGCGCCTGGCCCCGGCCGACTTCGTCGAGTGGCTGGCGGACTGGGTCGCCGTCGAGACCGACCCGGCCTGGCCGGAGGAGGTCCGCCGGGCCGTGGTCGGCCGCGCGGTCGAACTGCACCGGTGGCGGGGCACCCGGCGCGGGCTCCGGGAACGGCTGCGGCTGATCCTCGGCGTCGGCGCGCAGATCGTGGACGGCGGCGGCGTGGCCTGGTCCACCACCGCGGGCGCGGAGTTGCCGCCCGCGCCCTCCGGGGAACTGCTGGTGCGGGTCTGGCCCGAGCGCACCCCGGCGGTGGACGAGGAGCAGGTGCTGGCGGTCGTCCGGGCGTCCTGCCCGGTGCACCTGACCTGCCGGGTGGAGGTCCTGTCCGGGCCGCCTGGTCCGTCCGGTCCACCTGGTTCACCTGGTTCATCCGGTCCACTCGGTCCACTCGGTGCGGAAGAGAGCTGAGCAATGCGTACGTGTCCCGAGTGCGGAGTGGCCAACGAGGACGGGGACGACTTCTGCGGCAACTGCGGTGCCTACCTGGGCTGGTCGGGGGCGGCTGCCGCCACCTCGGCGGCTCCCGGCTCTGCCGCCGGGCCGCCTGCTGCCGCTGCTGCGCCCGCCGCCGCGCCGCCTGCTGCCGCCGCCCCGCCTGCTGCCGCCCCGCCCGCTGCTCCGCCCGTCGGCGCGGCCCGCGGGGAACCGCCCGTGCGGCCGTCCGCGGCGCCCGCCGAACCACCAGCCGCCCGGCCCGCCGAACCGCCAGCCGCCCGGCCCGCCGAGCCGGCGAGGCCGTCCGCCGCCGCGCCCGCTGCTGCGCCCGCAGCCACGCCCAAGCCCGCACCCGCCTCCGAGGTGCCGCCGGTCCGCCCCGGTGCGGTGCCGCCGCAGCCCACGGCCGCCCGGCAGCCGGCGGCGGACCCGGTGGCGGTGCAGCCCGCCAAGCCCGTCGCGCCCCGCCCGATCGTCCGCCCGGCCGCGGCCGACGAGGCCCAGGTCGGCCCACCCTGCCCCCGGTGCGGCACGCCCAACCGGCCCGACCGGAAGTTCTGCCGGCGGTGCGCGGAGCCGCTGACCCCCACCGAACTCGTGGCGGCCCTGCCGTGGTGGCGCACCCGCTGGCCGTTCCGGCGCCGCGTGCGCATCGGCGGCTCCGGCCGCACCCTGCGCCGGATGATCGCGCTGCTCGTGCTGGCGGCGCTGGTGGTCGCGGGGGTGCTGTTCTACCCGGCGGGGCGGAACATCTACGAGGACGTGCTGGACAAGCTCCGCGACGCCTCGGCGATCTCCCCCACGGGGGCGGCGGCGAGTGCGGAGGTCGAGGGCCATCCCGCGAAGCTGACCGTCGACGGGCTGAGCAACACCTACTGGGGGGCGCCGAACGTCGGGGACTCGATCAGCTTCCCCTTCGCCCGCCCGTTCCGGCTGGTGGACGTCATCATCCACACCGGCTCCTCCACCGAGCCGCAGCAGTTCCAGCAGCAGGCCCGGCCCACCGCCCTGGACCTGCGGATGACGACCTCGGACGGCAAGGTGCACGAGCAGAAGGTGACGCTGAACGACAAGCCGGGCCCGCAGACGGTGCTGACCGGCGTCAGCGACGTCGTGAAGGTGACGATGGTCGTCCGCGCCGCCGCCGGGACGGGGCCCGGAATCCCCATCGCGCTGGCCGAGGTGGAGTTCTTCAAACGCTGAGGGCAGGCTGCGGAGGTGGGCCCGGGCGGCGGCGTGGGAGGCTACCCGGGTACCGCCGCAGCCCGCGCCCAGGAGCACCGCCATGCACCGACCCCCCGCCTTCCGTCTCGACGCCACCGCCTCCGGGCACCCGGCGGGGATCCTCGACGCCGCCGAGCGGGCCGAACGCCGGGGCATGGACCGCCTGGTGGTCGCCGAGACCGCGTACGACCCGTTCCTCCAGCTGGCCCGCGCCGCCGACCGGACCGAGCGGATCGAGCTGGCCACCGGCATCGCGGTGGCCTTCGCCCGCACCCCGATGACGCTCGCCTACCAGGCCTGGGGGCTGCACGCGGCCTCCGGCGGACGGGCCGTCATCGGGCTGGGCTCGCAGGTCAAGCCGCACATCGAGAAGCGTTTCGGGATGCCCTGGGACCGGCCGGCCGCGCGGATGCGCGAGTACGTGCACGCGGTGCGGGCGATCTGGCACAGCTGGCAGACCGGCGAACGGCTGCGTTTCCGGGGCGAGTTCTACACCCACACGATGATGACGCCGGTCTTCTCGCCCGACCCCGTCCCCGCCGGGGTGCCGAGGATCCTGCTGGCCGGCGTCGGGCCGCTGATGACCCGTACGGCCGGGGCGGTGGCCGACGGGTTCCTCAGCCACCCGTTCTCGTCGCCCGCCTACCTGGCCGAGCAGGTGCTGCCCGGTCTGACCGGGGCCCGGGCGCAGGCCGAGGCCGAGGGCGCCCCGTGGACGGCGCGGCCGTTCGAGGTCGCCGGCAGTGTGCTGACCGCCACCGGCCGGACGGAGGAGGAACTGGCGGCCAACCGGGCCGGGGTGCGGGAGCGGCTGGCGTTCTACGCCTCCACCCCGGCCTACCGCCCGGTGCTGGCCCAGCACGGGTGGGAGGGGCTCCAGGAGGAACTGCACACCCACTCGGTGCGCGGCCGCTGGGCGGAGATGGCCGCGCTGATCGACGACGAGGTGTTCGACACCTTCGCGGTGTCCGGTCCGGTCGAGGACGTCGCCCGCGAGCTGACCCGCCGGTACGCGGGCCTGGTCGACCGGCTGTCCGTCAGCCTGCCGGAGGAGGCGGATCCGGAGCTGGGCCTCGACGTCCTGGCGGCCGTCCGCGCCCTCGGCTGACCTCCGTCGGCCCCCTCGCCGGACCTTCGCCTGCCCCCGTCGGACACCTCGCCGTGCCCTCGCCCGCCCCCGTTCCCCGACCGGAAACAGCCGCCGACCGAACGCGGTGGGCGGCCGATCGGGCAGGAGACGGCCAAGACCGGGCACATTCGGGCAACGGGTTCCCGGTGGCGACGGCGGGCGGCAGGATCGCGCTGGCAGACCGTGACGGGCCGCCGACTTCACCCACCCCACGGTCTGTCATGTCTTGGCCACCGTCGACGACCGTGGGGGTGCCCGCTTGTCCGTGCCAGACGACCATCCTGCCGTTGACTGCCTCGCCGAGTTCGGGGCGTCCGACGACCTCGCCGACTTCGACGAGTTCCTGCGCGTCTGCGCCGAACTGACCGGCTTCGACGAGCCCGAGCTGCGCGCCACCGGCATGGCGCACGAGCACCACCGCACCGCCCTGGCCCACCGGGTCCGCGACGACCACGCCCTGGTCCACCTCTGGTACGTCGGCGCCTGGCCGGGCGAGACCCCCAGCTCCGCCCGCGCCTACGACCAGGGCCTGGCCTGGCGGACCTTCCGCGCCGACCCGCCCGGCGCCGCCGCCCCCGGCCACGGCAGCTGGGCCGAGGCACCCAGAGGGGGCGAGGAACGGTGACCGCCCGCTGGGACGTCGTCGTGGTCGGCGCCGGCTTCGCCGGAACGCTGGTCGCCCACCGCCTCGGCGCGCAGGGCCGGCGGGTCCTCGTCCTCGAAGCCGGCCGGGCCGCGCCCTCCGGGCCCGCCCCCCCCCGGCCCGCGCCCGCGGGGGGGGGGGGGGGCGGCCCCCCCCCCCCCCCCCCCCCCCCCCCCCCCCCCCCCCCCCGCCCGCCCCCGCCCCCCCCGCCCCCCCCCCCGCG
>NZ_JBHWIJ010000305.1:4676-10322 GCF_042732255.1 Kitasatospora sp. NPDC059803
GACCCGAACCTGATGGTCAGCGTGCCGAGCACCTCCCGGTCCGGGTCGCGGAAGGTGAGCCGGAACTGCCCCCGCCCCCGCCCGCGCCGAGGGGCGGGCCCCGGACCAACCCCCCCGGCCCCGCCCCCGCCGCCGCCTACCGCGCGGCCGGCGGCGGCCCGCCCACCTCGCCCTACCCGCACCACCCCGACGCCCCGTCCCTCGACGTCACCGACCTCACCGGGCTCCCCGGCGGCGGCTTCACCGCCACCGGACACCTCCGGCAGGACGGCCCGCTGCCCTACGCCAGCGGCTACCTGCGCGCCAACGGCGGCACCGGACTGCTCTGGACCGGCCTCACCCCGCGCATGCACCCCGAGGACTTCCGCACCGGCGACCTCGGCCGCGGCCGCAACTGGCCGATCGGCTACCACGACCTGGAGCCGTACTACCGCGCCGCCGAACACGAACTCGGCGTCGCCGCCGACGCCGGGGAGCAGCGCCGCGCCGTCGGACTGCCGATCCCGGACGACTACGCCTTCCCCATGCGGGCCATCCCGGCCAGTCACCTCGACCGCCGGCTCGCCCACGCCCTCGACGGCCGGACCGTCCGCGACCCCGCCATGCCCGGCCCCGCCCGGCTCGCCGTCACCGGTACCCCGCACGCCCGCAACGGCCTGCCCACCCGGCCCGGCGACAGCTTCGGCCCGCCCTGCGCGGGCAGCGCCAGCTGCGTCCCGGTCTGCCCGACCGGCGCCAAGTACACGCCGCTGCGCACCCAGGCCCGCTGGGCGCCCTGCGTCGAACTGCGCACCGGGGCCGTGGTGGCCAAGGTGCTCGCCGACCCGGTGACCGGGCGCGCCACCGGGGTGGAGTACCTGGCCGGCGGCGCGGCCCACCGGGTGGACGCGGACCTGGTCGTCCTCGCCGCGCACGCCGTCGAGAACGCCCGGCTGCTGCTCCTGTCCGGCCTGGCCAACCGCAGCGACCAGGTGGGCCGCAACCTGATGGACCACCCGGCGCTGCTCACCTGGGGGCTCATGCCCGGCCAGGTCGGCCCCTACCGGGGGCCCGGTTCCACCAGCGGCCTGGAGGCCTTCCGCTTCGGCCCGGCCCGCGCCCGCCGGGCCCCGTTCCGGATCGAGATCGGCAACTGGGGCTGGTCCTGGGCCGGTGGCTCCCCCGAGGCGGAGACGGCCGCACTGCTGGCCGCCGGGCTGCGCGGCAAGGAGCTGCGGGCACGCCTCGGCGACCGGCTCGGCCGTCAGTTCTCGCTCCAGTTCGAACTGGAGCAGCCCGCCGACCCGGCCAACCGGGTCACCCTCGACCCGGACCGGCGCGATCCGCTCGGCCTCCCCGGCCCGGCCGTCCGCTACGACCTCGACGAGTACGTCCGCGCGGGCATGGTCTCGGCCCGGGCCGTCTCCGACCAGCTGTTCGCCCTGCTCGGCGCCGAGGACCACACCGCCTACCCGGCCGGTCCGCAGTGGCCGGGCCGCCTCGAACACCTGGGAACCGCCTACGGGTACCGGGGCGCGGGCCACGCCGGCGGCACCCACGTCATGGGCGACTCGCCCGCCACCTCCGTCGTCGACCACTGGCAGCGCTGCTGGGACCACCCCAACCTGTACGCCGTCGGGTGCGGTTCGATGCCCTCGCTCGGTACCTCCAACCCCTCGCTCACCATGGCCGCCCTCGCCCTGCGCAGCGCCGACCGGATCCACCAGGACCTGCTGGACCTGCACCGCCCGGTGTCCGTCGCCGGTACCCCTTCGTCCGTCGCTCCTTCGCCCGCCACCTGTTCGCCCGCCCTTCCGGAGACACCATGACCGGCCTGCCGCTCCCGCCCGTACCGGAGCCGTACCACCTGCCCTTCCACTACGGCGCGTTGCACAACATCGGCGTCGACTACCTGGTCGAGCCCGAGCGGGCGCGCGAACTGCTCGGCAAGCGCCACCCCGGCCTGACCGCCGCCGTGTTCGACGGCGGGGCCTGCGTGTCCCTCAACTACCAGCTGTACTTCGCCCAGTACCCGAACGGCGGTGGCATCACGGAGGAGCTGGAGATCAACCTGGTCGCCCACCCGGTGTTCGCCGGGGACCGCCTGCCGGTCCTCAACTACGGCCAGTACGCCCGGGGTTACGACCAGACCAAGCTGCTCGGGATCGCCCGCCTGCACGTCCTGTGCGACAACCCGCTCGCCATCGACGCCGGGCGCCGCCTGTACGCCGAGCCCAAGCACCCCGGCTGGTTCGAGACCGCGCTGCCCTCGCTCAACGCCCCCGCCGTGCGCGAGCGCTGGTCCGTCTCCTGCCGCCGGGCCACCCTCGGGGAGGACGGGCTGCGCCGCCACGACGAGCAACTCCTCGCCCTCGACGTGAACCTGATCGGCCTCACCGCCGAATCCGTCAACAACACCCCGATCACCGGTTATGGCACCGACGACGAGGGCAAGCTGCTCGCCGGCCCGCTCAACGTCTACCACCCCTACCGCTACTACGCCCTGGACGACCGCACCGCCGACCGTGTCCGGCTCGACCTCGGCAACCCCGCGGAGGAGTCCGCCCGCGACCTCGCCCACCTGATCGCCGACGCCCCGGCCGCCGGGGTCTGGACCTACCAGTCCCCGCCGGTCGCCGCCCACAACCGCGCCTACTACGTCCGGTGACGCCCATCAGCCGAGGGCGGGTCACGGTCAGGGGCGACACCACCTGAGTGGGCGGGCGGCGGACCGTGGACGCCGTTCTCGTGTGCACCCCTGACCGCTCCTCCGCAGCTGGGGGTGTGCGCGTGAGTGTCCACTGACAAGGGTAGCCTTACCCATTGCGCAGGTGATCGGCAGTGGGGAGGGACCCTTGTTGGAATTCCGGCTGCTCGGACCGGTGGAAGTCCGGTGCAACGGGCAGTTTGTCGAGATCGGGCCACCGAAACGCCGGACCTTGCTGGCGATGCTCCTCCTCGCCAACGACGCGCTGGTCACGAACGACCGTCTCACCGACGCCCTGTGGGGCGAGCAGCCGCCCAGACACGCCAAGACCGTGATCCAGGGGCACGTCTCCCAACTCCGCCGGCTGCTGCACCCCGTGGGCCCGGTCACCATCGCCACCGCCTGTGACGGCTACCTCCTCCAGGCGCCGTCCGACCACATCGACGGCGAGCGGTTCCGCGCCGCCGTCGCCGAAGCGCGCACCGGCGACGGCGCACCGGCCGGGATCCCGGCGCTGCGCAAGGCCCTCGCGCTCTGGCGCGGCCCGGCGCTCGCCGGACTCTGCGGCACACCCCCGGTCGTCGCCGCAGCAGCGGAACTGGAGGAGGCGCGGCTCGGCGCGGTGGAGGAGCTCGGCCAGGCGCTGACCGCGGGCCGGCGCGCCGAAGAGGCCGTCGCGGTGCTGCGCGGCCCGGCGGACCGGCATCCGCTGCGCGAATCCCTGGTGGCGCTCCTGCTCGACGCCCTGCTGGCGACGAACCGGCAGGCCGAGGCCATCGAGCTCTACCACCGGACGGCCCGACTGCTCGGTGACGAACTGGGCGTCGACCCGGGCCCCGCGATGGTCGAGGCCTACGACCGGATCCTCAGCCCGCCACGCGCCGCACGCCGACGGGAGGACACGCACCGGCCCGGGGACCCCCACGGGCAGCAGGCCGCGCACCGCCAGGAGGCCACCCGCCGCCAGGCCGACACCCGCCGTCCAGCGGACGCGCACCGCGGCGCGGGACACACGGGACAGCCGGGCGCGCACGACCTGCGGCGACCGCTCCTGCTGCCCCGCCGACCCGCCGGCTTCACCGGGCGCAAGCGTGAACTCGCCGCCCTCGACGCGGCCGTGCGGCACACCGCACACGACTCGCCCATCTGCCTGGTCACCGGGCCGGCCGGGATCGGCAAGAGCGCGCTGGTGGCCCACTGGGCCCAACAGGCCGCGGCGGACTTCCCGGACGGCGTGCTCTTCGCCCGGCTCGGCGGCTTCATCGACACCGCCCCGATCGCCGACCCCGCCTTCGTCATCCGGGACTTCCTCGGCGCGCTCGGCATCCAGCCCGACGACATCCCGCAGAACACCGCCGCAGCCGAGGCGCTCTACCGCTCGCTGCTCCGGAACCGCCGCCTCCTGGTCATCCTCGACGACGCGCTGAGCTACGACCAGGTCCGCCCGCTGCTCCCCGGAGCCCACGGCTGCGCCACCGTCGTCACCAGCCGCAACCGGCTGGAGAGCCTGGTCGCCGGCGACTGCGCCCGCCCGCTGCTGCTGGACCGGCTCGGGCCGGGGGAGGGTGAGGCACTGTTCGCCCGCATCCTCGGCCCGGACCGGGTCGGAGCGGAACCGGACGCCGCCGGGCGCCTGGTGCGGCTGTGCGACGGGCTGCCGCTGGCCCTGCGACTGGCGGCGGCCCGGCTGGCGGTGCGACCCGAGCGCTCGCTCGGCGACGCGGTCGAGGAACTCCGCGACGGGCAGCGGCGGATCTCCTTCCTCGCGGTGGACGGCATCGACTTCGCCTCCGTCCTGCGCGTCAGCGTGGACCACCTCCCGCCGGACGCGGTCGCCGCCCTCCGGCTGCTGGCCCACCACTTCGGCCCCGACATCGACGTGGCGGCGGTCGCCGCGCTGGCGGACGACAGCCCGGCCGGCAGCCGCGCGGTGCTGGAACGCCTCGTCGCCGCCAACCTGGTGGAGGAGCGGGGGCACGACCGCTACGCCCTGCACGGACTCATCCGGCTGTTCGCCCGCTCGCTCGGCCCCGCCCCCGGGGGTGACCGCCTCCTTCCGCTCCTCGACCACTACCTGTACGCCGCCCTGGCCGCCGCGAGCGCGGCGGTGGCGGGCAGCCAACCCTGCTGCCGGCTCCCGGAGGACTTCCGGACGCCGGTGTCGACGCCCGTCTTCGCCGACCGGGAGGAGGCCATGGCCTGGTACGCCAGGGAACGGCGCAACCTCGTCGCCGCCACCGCGGCGGCCGCCGCCGGCCGGCACCACCACCGGGCGTGGCGACTCGCCCTGCTGCTGTGGCCCCTGGTCGTCCAGCAGCCCGGAGCCGACTGGGAGGCTCCGCTCGGCCACGCCCTCGGCTCCGCCGTCGAACTGGCCGAGGCCGACGCGGAATCCCGCGTCAGGAGCCTGCTCGGCTGGGTCCTCGGGCAGAACGGCCGGTACGAGGAGGCCTTGCCGCACCTGCTGCGCGCGCCCGACCTGGCCCGGCGCGCCGACGACACCGAGGGTGAGGCGATCGCCACCGCCAACCTGGCCCAGGCCCGGGAGGCACTCGGCGACACGAACCTGGCCGGCCTCGGCTACGAGCGGGCCGCACAGCTCGCCCGCAGGGCCGGCAGCCCGCAGACCGAGATGCTCACGACCTACTACCTGGCCCGGTACCACTTGCTGAACGAGCGCCCGGCGAAGGCGCTCACCCTCGCGCGGTGCGCGCTCGACCTCGCCCCGGAGGACCAGGTCGTGGCGCGCCGCGCGATGCTCCTGGACATCTGCGGGAGGGCCCTGTCCACCCTGGACCGAAACGGCGAGGCGTGGCACCACTTCGACCGCGCGGGCCGTCTCGCGGAACAGGACGGCTTCACCGCCGACGCCGCCGACTACTACGCGCGCGCCGCAGCGGTACGGACCTGCGGGAACGGGTAGCGGCTGCCGGCCGCGGTGCCCGGCTGGACACCGCGGC
>NZ_JBHWIJ010000306.1:0-10136 GCF_042732255.1 Kitasatospora sp. NPDC059803
ACTGCTGCCCGGCTACATGATCCCGGCGTCCTGGCTCGTCCTCGACACCATGCCGCTCACCCCCAACGGCAAGCTCGACCGCAAGGCCCTGCCCAGGCCCGACCTGGGGGACCAGGAGGAGGCCCGCGCGCCGCGCACCGAGCGCGAGCAGGTGCTGACCGAGATCCTGGCCGAGGTCCTGGGCACCGGCCGGGTCGGCATCGACGAGGACTTCTTCGCCCTCGGCGGCGACAGCATCCGCTCCATCCAGGTCGTCAGCCGCGCCCGCAAGGCCGGACTCACCCTCACCACCCGCGACATCTTCACCCACAAGACCGCCGCCGCCCTGGCCCAGGTCGCCGAGGAGCAGGAGCAGAACCCCGCCGAGCCCGCCCCGACGGAGCCCGAAAGCAGTCTGATCGCCCTGTCCGACGAGGAACTGGCCGATCTGGAATTCGAGTTGAATGAGGAACTTTCGTGACGACCGCCCCCAGAACCGGGTCGAAGATCAGCGAAGTACTTCCGCTCTCCCCCCTCCAGCAGGGGCTGCTGTTCCTGTCCTCGTACGACCAGGCCTCGCCCGACCTGTACACCCTCCAGTTCGTCGCGGAGATCGACGGGCCGGGCGCGGGTGACGGCGAGCAGCTCGCCGCCCGGCTGCGCGCGGCCTCGGCCGCGCTGCTGCGCCGGCACCCCAACCTGCGGGCCTGCTTCCGCAACCGCAAGACCGGCGAGCCCGTCCAGGTCGTCCTCAAGGAGACCGAGGTCGAGCCGCAGTGGCAGCTGCACGACCTCACCCACCTGCCCGAGGCCGACCGGGAGGCGGAGGCGCAGCGGCTGACGCGTGAGGACCGGCTGCGCCGGTTCGACCTGGCGCGGCCGCCGCTGATGCGGTTCACCCTGATCCGGCTCGGCGCGGGGCACCACCGGTTCCTCTGGTCGGTGCACCACATCGTCATGGACGGCTGGTCGTTCCCGCTGGCCGTCCGCGAGCTGGTGCTGCTCGGCGACGAGGCGGGGGCGGCGGCGCTGCCCGCACCCGCGCCGTACCGCTCGTTCCTGACCTGGCTGAACGGCCGCGACCGGGCCGCCGCGCGGGCGGCCTGGGCGCAGCTGCTGGACGGCCTGGACGGGCCGGTCCGGGCGCTGCCCGGGGCCGGCGACGGCGATTCCCTCGAACTGCCGTCGCTCGTGCGGGGGTTCCTGTCGCCGGAGCGCACCGCGGCGCTCGCCGGCTGGGCGCGCGGCCGGGGCCTGACCCTCAACACCGTGGTGCAGGGCTGCTGGGCGCTGCTGCTCGGCCGGCTCACCGGCCGCGAGGACGTGGTGTTCGGGTCGGTCACCTCCGGCCGCCCGGCCGAGGTCCCGGACGTCGAGTCGATGATCGGCCTGTTCGCCAACACCCTGCCGGTCCGCGCCGATCTGCGCCCGGACCAGCGGGCGAGCGAGCTGTTCGAGGCGCTGGCCCGCCAGCAGCTCGCGATGATGCCGCACGAACACCTGCCGCTCGCCGAGGCGCAGGCCGCCTCCGGCGTCCAGGGCGAGCTGTTCGACACCGTCCTCGCCTTCCAGAGCTACCCGCTGGACGAGGCCGCGCTGTTCCGCGAGTCGGGCGGCACCGTCAGCTCCGCCCAGGTGCTCTCGGCCACCCACTACCCGCTGAGCCTCACCGTCTTCCCCGGCGAGCGGCTGAACCTGCACCTCGCCTACCGGCCCTCGGCCTTCGCCGAGGCCGCCGAGCACACTGACGCCGCCGAGGACCCGCAGTCGTCCGCGCAGCGCGTCCTGGACCGGCTGGTCCGCGTCCTGGAGCAGGTCGCCGACGACCCGCAGGCCCCGCTCGCCCGGCTCGGCGCGCCCGAGCCCGCCGAACTGGCCCGCATCCTCGGCGAGTGGAGCGGCGCCTCGGCCGCCCCCCGGGAGCCCGCGCGGCGCGCCACCGTCGCGGAGCTGTTCGCCGAGCAGGCCGCCCGCACCCCGGACGCCGTCGCGGTCACCGCCCCCGGCGAGGCCGCCCTCAGCTACCGCGAGCTGGACGAGCGGGCCAACCGGCTCGCCCACCTGCTCGCCGCCCGCGGCGCCGGCCCGGAGAGCCTGGTGGCCGTCGCGCTGCCGCGCGGCGCCCAGCTGATCGTCGCCGTCCTGGCCGTCCTCAAGGCGGGCGCGGCCTACCTGCCGCTGGAGCCCGGCCACCCGGCCGACCGGATCGGCTACACCCTGCGCGACGCCCGTCCGGCGCTGCTGCTGACCGCCGGCGGCGTGCTGCCCGAGCCGCCCGACGCCCCGGACCTGCCGCGCCTGGACCTGGACGCCCCGGAGACGGCCGCCGCGCTGGCCGCCCACCCGGCCACCGCCCCGGACACCGCGGCCTCCCCCGAGCACCCGGCCTACGTCATCTACACCTCCGGCTCCACCGGCCGCCCCAAGGGCGTCGTGGTGCCGCACCAGAACGTGGCGCGGCTGCTGGAGGCCACCGACGACTGGTTCGGCTTCGGCCCCGGCGACGTGTGGACGCTGTTCCACTCCATCGCCTTCGACTTCACCGTCTGGGAGCTGTGGGGCGCGCTGCTGCGCGGCGGCCGGCTGGTCGTGGTGCCGTACGACGTGTCGCGCTCCCCCGACGCCTTCCTGGACCTGCTCGCCGAGGAGCGGGTGACCGTCCTCAACCAGACGCCGTCCGCCTTCTACCAGCTGATGCGCGCCGACGCCGACCGCCCGCGCCCGCTCGCCCTGCGGACCGTGGTGTTCGGCGGCGAGGCGCTGGACATCGGCAAGCTCACCGACTGGTACACCCGGCACGCCGACGACGCGCCGCGCCTGGTCAACATGTACGGCATCACCGAGACCACGGTGCACGTCTCCTACCAGGAGCTGGACGCCCCGACGGCCGCCGCCGGCGGCGGCAGTGTGATCGGGCGCGGCATCCCGGACCTGCGGGTCTACCTGCTCGACGGCGCCCTGCAGCCCGTCCCGGCCGGCGTGCCCGGCGAGCTGTACATCACCGGCCCCGGCCTGGCCCGCGGCTACCTGCGCCGCCCCGACCTCACCGCGGCCCGCTTCGTCGCCTGCCCGTTCGAACCCGGCGGCACCCGGATGTACCGCACCGGCGACCTCGGCCGCTGGCGGGCCGACGGCACCCTGGAGTACCTGGGCCGCGCCGACGAGCAAGTCCAACTGCGCGGCTTCCGGATCGAGTTGGGCGAGATCGCGACCGTCCTCGGCCAGCACCCCGCGGTCGCCGAAGCGGCCGTGATCGCCCGCGAGGACCGGCCCGGCGACCAGCGCCTGGTCGCCTACGTGGTGCCCCGCGACGGCGCCGACCCGGCCGGGCTGCGGGAGTTCGCCGCCGAGCGGCTGCCCGAGTACATGGTCCCGGCGGCCGTGGTCCCGCTCGCCGCGCTGCCGCTGACCGCCAACGGCAAGCTCGACCGCCGCGCCCTGCCCGCCCCCGCGTACACCACCTCGGCCCGCAGCCCGCGCACCGCCGAGGAGGAGCAGCTCTGCGGCGTCTTCGCCGAGGTGCTCGGACTCGACCGGGTCGGCGTCGACGACGACTTCTTCACCCTCGGCGGCCACTCGCTGCTCGCCACCCGGATCGTCAACCGGGTCCGCGCCGAACTCGGCGCCGAACTCCAGGTGCGGGACCTCTTCGAGGCCCCCTCCCCCGCCCGCCTCGCCGAACGGCTGGCCGCCGCCGCACCCGGCCGCGCCCCGCTCGCCGCCGGGCCGCGCCCGGCCGTGCTGCCGCTGTCGTACGCGCAGCAGCGGCTCTGGTTCGTCGAGCACCTGGGCGCACCCGGCGGGCTGTACGCCATCCCGCTGGCGATCCGCCTCTCCGGGCGGCTCGACACCGCCGCCCTGACGGGCGCCCTGCACGACGTGGTCACCCGGCACGAGGCGCTGCGCACCGTCTTCCCGCAACGCGCCCCCGCCGGGGCCACCCCCGGGACCACCGGCAGCGGACCGGCCGAACAGCGGGTGCTCACCCCGGCCGAGGCCGCCGTCCCGCTCCCGGTGAGCGAGACCACCGAGGCGGGCCTGCCCGCCGCCCTCGCCGCCGAGGCCGCGCGCGGCTTCGACCTGGAGCACCACCTCCCGCTCCGCGCCCGCCTGTTCCGGCTCGGCCCGGACGAGCACGTGCTGACGATCGTCCTGCACCACATCGCCGGCGACGGCTGGTCGCTCGCCCCGCTCACCCGCGACCTCACCGCGTACTACCGGGCCCGGGTGGCCGGCCGCCCGGCCCAACTGCCGCCGCTGCCCGTCCAGTACGCCGACTACGCCCTGTGGCAGCGCGGACTGCTCGGCGCGGAGGACGACCCGCAGAGCGAGCTCACCCGCCAACTCGGCTACTGGAGCGAGACCCTGAAGGGCCTGCCGGAGGAACTGGCGCTGCCCTTCGACCACCCGCGCGGCACCCGGGCCGAGCACCGCGGCGACGTCGTGCGCACCACCGTGCCGCAGCCGCTCACCGCCGAGCTGCACCGGCTCGCCGCCGCCTGGGGCGTCAGCGCCTTCATGCTGCTGCGGGCCGGACTCGCCGCCCTGCTCACCCGGCTCGGCGCGGGCACCGACATCCCGCTCGGCAGCCCGATCGCCGGCCGCACCGACGAGCGGCTCGACGAGCTGGTCGGCATGTTCGTCAACACCCTGGTGCTGCGCACCGACACCTCCGGCGACCCGGGACTGCGCGAGCTCGCCGAACGGGTCCGGGCCTACGACCTGGCCGCCCACCAGCACCAGGACGTGCCCTTCGAGAAGCTCGTCGAGGTGCTCAACCCCGAGCGCTCGATGGCCCGGCACCCGCTGTTCCAGGTGATGCTCGGCTTCCAGCAGGCCGGCCCGGCCCCGGCGCCCGAGGACGACCCGGAGCTCGCCGTGACCGAGCAGCCGGTGCCGGTCCGGACCGCCAAGTGGGACCTGTTCTTCCAGCTCACCGAGCAGGCCGGCGGCGCGCTCGCGCTCGCCGTCGAGTACCGCACCGACCTGTTCGAACCCGCCACGGCCCGCCGGATCACCGACGCCTACCTGCGACTGCTCGCCGCCGCCCTCGCCGAGCCCGCCCGGCCGCTGTCCCGGCTGGACCTGCTCGGGCCCGAGGAGGAGGCCGAACTGCTCGCCCTCGGCACCCACCGGGCCGGCACCCCGCGCAGCACCCTCACCGCCCTGGTGGACCGCCGGATCGCGGCCACCCCGGACGCGGTCGCGCTGGTCCACACCGAGCCCGGCCACCCCGAGCGGCTGCGGCACACCAGCTACGCCGAACTGGACGCCGAGGCCAACCGCCTGGCCCACCTGCTGACCGCGCGCGGCGCCCGCCGGGGCGACCTAGTGGCGCTGCGCCTGGAGCGCGGCCCGGCCGTGGTGAGCACCCTGCTGGCGATCGCCCGCACCGGCGCGGCCTACCTGCCGATCGACCCGTCCTACCCCGACGAGCGGGTCCGCGACATGCTGGCCGACAGCGGCGCCCGGCTGCTCGTCACCGAACGCTCCCTGGCCGAACGGGAGCTCCCCGCCGGGGTCGTCAAGCTGCTCCTGGACGCCCCCGAAACCCTGGCCGACCTGGCCGGCCGGCCCGTCACCGCCCCGATGCCAGCCGCCCCGATCGACCCCGACGACCTGCTGTACGTCATCTACACCTCCGGCTCCACCGGCAAGCCCAAGGGCGTCGCGGTCCCGCACCGCGCCGCCGTCCGCCTGGTCCTGGGCCTGCCGGAGCTGGCGCCGACCGCCGCGGACACCTTCCTCTACTTCGCGCCGGTCGCCTTCGACGCCTCCACCTTCGAGATCTGGGGCGCGCTCGCCCACGGCGCCCGGGTGGCGGTCCACCCGCCCGGCCCGGCCGACCCGCAGGCCCTGGAGTCCTTCCTGGCCCGCGCCCGGGTGAGCGTCGCCTTCCTCACCACCCAGTTGTCCAACACCATCGCCGACACCCGGCCGCGTGCCCTGGCCCCGCTGCGGGCGCTGCTCACCGGCGGCGAGGCGCACTCCCGCGACCACCTGGACCGGCTGCGGGCCGCCCTGCCGGACACCACGGTGTTCAACGTGTACGGCCCCACCGAGACCACCACCTTCGCCACCGGCCAGGACCTCGGCCGCGCCGAGGGCACCGTCCCGATCGGCCTGCCGATCGGCGACACCCGCGCGTACGTCCTGGACGAGGCGCTGCGGCCGGTGCCGCGCGGCGTGGTCGGCGAGCTGTACCTGGCCGGCGAGGGCCTGGCCCGCGGCTACCTCGGCCAACCCGCGCTGACCGCCGCCCGCTTCACCGCCTGCCCGTTCGGCGCGCCCGGGGAGCGCATGTACCGCACCGGCGACCTGGTCCGCTGGGACCGGCACGGCCGGATCGAGTACGTCGCCCGCGCCGACCAGCAGGTCAAGATCCGCGGCTACCGGGTCGAACTCGGCGAGATCGAACGGCTGCTGGCCGAGCACCCGGCCGTCGCCCGGGCCGCCGTCCTGGCCCCCGCCGACGCCGCCGGCCAGCGCCGCCTGGTCGCCTACCTGGTGCCCGCCGACGGCCGGCCGACCCCCGGACCGGCCGAGTTGCAGGGCCACCTGGCCCGCTCGCTGCCCGGCCACATGGTGCCGGAGAGCTACACCGCGCTGCCGGAACTGCCGCTGAACGCCAACGGCAAGCTGGACGTCAAGGCCCTGCCCGCCCCCGCGGCCACCCCCTCGGCCCGCGCCCCGCGAGCGCCCCGCACCGAGCCGGAACGGCTGCTCTGCGCCGCCGTCGAGGAGGTCCTGGGCACCGGCCCGGTCGGCCCCGACGACTCCTTCTTCGCCCTCGGCGGGGACAGCCTGAAGGCGATCCGGCTGGTCAACGCGGCCGGCCGGGCCGGGCTGCCGATCAGCCTCGGCGCGGTCTTCGAGCACCGCACCCTGGAGGCGCTGGCCGCGGCCGCCGCCACCGGGGGCGGCGCGGTCGACCTGCTCGGGCCCGTCCTGCCGATCCGGCCCACCGGCGGGCGGCCCCCGCTGTTCTGCGTGCACGGCGGCCTCGGCTTCGCGATCCCGTTCGCGGCGCTCGCCGAGCACCTCGACCCGGAGCAGCCGGTCTACGGCCTCCAGGCCCGCGGCCTGTCCGACGACGGCCCGCTGCCGACCGACCTGGGCGACGTCGCCGAGGAGTACCTGGCCCGGGTGCGCGCCGTACAGCCGCACGGCCCGTACCACCTGCTCGGCTGGTCCTACGGCGGCGTCGTGGCGCACGAGATGGCCGTCCGGCTGCACGCCGCCGGCGAACAGGTGGCGTTCCTGGCCAACCTGGACGCCTACCCCGACGACGCCCTCGGGGCCCGGCCCAGCGACGCCGAGTTCCTCGCCGACTTCCTGGCCGAGGCCGGGGTCGACGCGGCGGAGCCGGAACGGCTCACCCCGCAAGGCGTCGCCGCACACCTGGCCCGCACCGAAGGCCCCCTCGCCGCGCTCGAACCGGGTACGCTGGAACGGCTGCTGGGGGTCATGCGGAACAACCTGGAGCTGTTCCAGCGGTTCACCCCGGGCCGCTTCGACGGCTGCCCGATGACGCTCTTCGTGGCGGTCGGCGGCGACACCCGCCCCACCCCGGAGGAACGCGCCCTCAAGGTCAAGAGCTGGGAGCCGCACGTCGGTTCCGCCGTCCTCGCGCACGACGTGGACAGCGGGCACCAGCAGCTGCTGCAACCCGCACCGGCGGCGGCGATCGGCGCGGTCGTCGAACACGCCCTCGCCGCCCTGGCCGCGAGCCCGACCGGCACCCCGACCACCTGACGCCCGGTCAACCCGGCACGTCCCGCGATCCCGAGATCTGGAGAACAGTCATGGCGAACCCCTTTGACCGCGAAGACGGCACCTTCCTCGTCCTCGTCAACGCGGAGGGGCAGCACTCCCTGTGGCCGTCCTTCGCCGCCGTCCCGGAGGGCTGGTCGGTGACCCTGGAAGCCACCGACCGGGCCACCGCCGTCGCCCACATCGAGGGCAACTGGACGGACATGCGCCCGCTCAGCCTCCAGCAGCAGGGCTGACCGGCCGGGCCCGCGCCCGGAATCCGGAAGAACGCCGCCGGACGGCTCCGACCCCGCCGCCCGCCGCCCCCCCCGGGGCCACGCCCGGGCCCCTGCCCGGTGAAGCGGGCGGGGCCGTACGGCCTGACGTCGGGTTCTGCTGCGGTCGGCCGGGCCGTACCCCGCGATTGGTCCAGACCTATTGACGAGCTGCGCCGCCCCTCCTACGATCCGGTCCGGCACAGCCCCACATGTCCCCACCTCACCCACAGCCGGGCGTCGCGCCCCCACGCGTCGGTCATGTCCATGGCGCTCGGCGGGAAGGGAACGCAGCATGTTCCGTCGAAGGTCGCGTACTCCACGTCCGTCGGGCGAGGTCCGCCCCTGTCCGGATCCCGGCCGCCTCGAAGGCGACCGGGCCGGGAACGAGCCGCTCCGGGCCCCTGGCCCGCAGCCGCGGGCGAGCGTGGAACGCGCAGCGCAGGTGAACCGGACCAGCCGCGCCCAGCACGGGCCGAGCGTCCTGCGGCGCTCCCTCGCCGGGGTGAGCGCCGTCGCCGTCATCGGCGCCGGCATCGCCGTGGCCGGCTCCGTCACGGCCGGGGCCGCCACCCCCAACCTGGTGGCCAACCCCGGCTTCGAGAACGGGCTCTCCGGCTGGACCTGCTCCGGCGGCTCCGGCGCGGTCGTCAGCAGTCCGGTCCACTCCGGCGCCGCCGCGCTCAAGGCCACGCCGACCGGCCCGGACAGCGCCCAGTGCAGCCAGACCGTCAGCGTGCAGCCCAACTCCCAGTACACGCTGAGCGCCTACGTCCAGGGCAGCTACGTCTACCTGGGCGCCACCGGCACCGGCGCCGGCAGCGACCCGTCCACCTGGACGCCGAGCAGTGCGTCGTACGGCCAGCTCAGCGTCGGCTTCACCACCGGGCCGAACACCACCTCGGTGACCGTCTACCTGCACGGCTGGTACGGGCAGCCCGCGTACTACGCGGACGACGTGTCGCTCACCGGCCCCGGCGGCAGCAGCCCCACACCGACCACCCCGCCGCCCACGACTCCGCCGCCGACCACTCCGCCGCCCACCACTCCGCCGCCCACCACTCCGCCGCCCACCACTCCGCCGCCCACCACTCCTCCGCCGACCACCCCGGCGCCGGGCGACACCTGCCCCACGAAGCCCAGGCCGTCGGGCAAGGTCCTCCAGGGGTACTGGGAGAACTGGGACGGCGCCGCGAACGGCGTCCACCCCGGCATGGGCTGGGTCCCCATCACGGACAGCCGGATCGCCGCACACGGCTACAACGTCATCAACGCCGCCTTCCCGGTGATCCTCTCGGACGGCACCGTCCAGTGGCAGGACGGCATGGACGCCAACGTCAAGGTCTCGACCCCCGCCGAGATGTGCCAGGCCAAGGCGGCCGGGGCGACGATCCTGATGTCGATCGGCGGTGCCGCCGCAGGCATCGACCTGAGCTCCAGCACCGTCGCCGACCGGTTCGTGGCGACGGTCGTCCCGATCCTCAAGAAGTACAACTTCGACGGGATCGACATCGACATCGAGACCGGCCTGTCCGGAAGCGGCAGCATCGGCACGCTGTCCGCCTCCCAGGCCAACCTGATGCGCATCATCGACGGCGTACTGGCCCAGATGCCCGCGGGCTTCGGCCTGACGATGGCCCCCGAGACCGCGTACGTGACCGGCGGAAGCGTCACCTACGGCTCGATCTGGGGCGCCTACCTGCCGATCATCAAGAAGTACGCCGACAACGGGCAACTGTGGTGGCTGAACATGCAGTACTACAACGGCAGCATGTACGGCTGCTCCGGTGACTCCTACCAGGCCGGCACCGTGCAGGGCTTCACCGCGCAGACCACCTGCCTGAACAACGGCCTGACCATCCAGGGCACCACCGTCAAGGTGCCCTACGACAAGCAGGTGCCCGGCCTGCCGGCCCAGCCCGGCGCGGGCGGCGGCTACATGGACCCGGGCCTGGTCGGCCAGTCGTGGAACGCGTTCGGCGGTTCGCTGAAGGGGCTCATGACGTGGTCGCTCAACTGGGACGGCTCGAAGGGCTGGAGCTTCGGCGACAACGTGAGGTCCCTCCAAGGCCGTTGATCATCAGCTGATCACCCGCTGACGTCCCGCCGGCTTCCCGTGCACCGGTGCAC
>NZ_JBHWIJ010000307.1:0-10016 GCF_042732255.1 Kitasatospora sp. NPDC059803
GGCCTCCCCCCCGCGGGGAGGCCGGGCCCTCGGAGGGTGGATCAGGCCAGCGAGGCCATCCAGGCCTCGACCTCGTCGGCGCGGCGCGGCAGGCCGGCCGAGAGGTTCTCGTTGCCGTCGGCGGTGACCAGGATGTCGTCCTCGATCCGGACGCCGATGCCGCGGTACTCCTGCGGCACGGTCAGGTCGTCCTGCTGGAAGTACAGGCCGGGCTCGACGGTGAGGACCATGCCGGGCACCAGCAGCGCGTCGGCGTGCTCCTCGCGGCGGGAGTGGGCGCAGTCGTGGACGTCGAGGCCGAGCATGTGGCCGGTGCCGTGCAGGGTCCAGCGGCGCTGGAGGCCCAGCTCCAGGACCTTCTCGACGTCGTAGGCCGAGGCGTCCAGCAGGCCCCAGGCGAGCAGGCGCTCGGCGAGCACGCGCTGCGAGGCGTCGTGGAAGTCGCGGAAGCGGGCGCCGGGCTTCACCGCGGCGATGCCGGCCTCCTGGGCGTCGTACACGGCGTCGTAGATCTTGCGCTGGAGGTCGTTGAAGCGGCCGTCGATCGGCAGGGTGCGGGTGACGTCGGCGGTGTAGAGGGTGTGGGTCTCCACGCCGGCGTCCAGCAGCAGCAGCTCGCCGGGGCGGACGTCGCCGTCGTTGCGGACCCAGTGCAGCGTGGTGGCGTGCGGGCCGGCGGCGGCGATGGTGCCGTAGCCGACGTCGTTGCCATCGACCCGGGCGCGGCGCCAGAAGGTGCCCTCGATCCAGCGCTCGGAGGTGGCGACGGCCTGGCCGAGCTCGCGGACCACATCGGTGAAGCCCTTGACGGTGGCGTCGCAGGCGGCGCGCAGCTCGCCGACCTCCCACTCGTCCTTGACCAGCCGCAGGCCGCTCAGGAACTCCTTGAATTCGGCGTCCCGGTCGGCGTCCAGCACGTCGGCCAGGGTGTCCTCCAGGCCGGCGTCGTAGCCGCGGACGATCCGGGTGGGCACCGCGGAGTCCTTGGCGCGCCCGGCCAGTTCCTCGGCGGCCTTGCGCACGTCGCGCGCCGGCAGGCCGAGCAGCTGCTCCTGCTCGCCCAGGCTGTTGCGGCGGCCGACCCACAGCTCGCCGTAGCCGTCCAGCCAGAACTCGCCGTTCTCGCGGTCGGAGCGGGGCAGCAGGTAGAGGGCGAACTCGTGGCCGGCATCGCCGGTGGGCTCGGCGACGAGCACGGCGTCCTCGGTCTGGTCGCCGGTGAGGTGCACGTACTCGCTGGAGGCGCGGAAACTGTAGTCGGTGTCGTTGGAGCGCACCCGCAGGTTGCCGGCCGGGACGACCAGCCGCTCGCCGGGGTAGGCGGCGGAGAGCCGGGCGCGACGCTCGGCCGCGTACGGGGCCTGGGCGACCGGGACGAGGCCGTGCAGGTCGGTGTCGGCCCAGCCGGTCTTCATCGAGGCGGCCAGCTCGTCGGAGACCTCGCCGTACAGGCCGTTCTTGCGGCCCTTGAACTGCTGCGGCTCGTCGCCGCCGTCGGCTTCGGGGTTCTCGGCCACTGCGGGCGTGCGGTCCTCGGTCACGTGTAACGCCTCCTTGGGGTGGTACCGCCGCCCCTCGGGGGAGTGTCGGATCGCGACACGCGCGGGCGGCCGTGCGTCCATGGTACGGACGCCCGGCCGCTCGCCCGTTCGGGGTCGGGACGACTGTTCGGGGCGGCTATTCGAAGCGGGCCGCGAGCAGCAGCAGGTCGTCGGTGGCCGGTCCGGGCTCGGGGTCGGGGCAGACGGCCAGCAGGTGGGCGCAGAGCCGGTCCGGGTCGATCCGCACGTCGCGCGGGGCGTCGGCGGCGGCCCGGCGCAGGTTGGCCTGGCCGGCGTGCAGGGTCGGGCCGCAGCGGCGGGCCAGCCCCTCGGTGTAGAGCAGCAGGGTGTCGCCGCGGTCGGCGGTGAGCTCGACGCCGGGGGCCTCCCAGCAGGCCAGCATGCCGAGCGGGGCGGAGAGCGAGGTCTCCACGAACTCGGCGCCGTGCCGGCCGACCAGGACGGGCGGGCAGTGGCCGGCGCCGGCCAGAGTGATCCGGCGCTCCTCGGGTTCCACCCAGGCGTAGACGGCGGTGGCGGTGCGGGCCGGCTCGGTGGTCTTGAGCAGCAGTTCCAGGTCGCCGAGGACGGACACCGGGTCCTCGCCCTCCAGGACGGCGTAGGCGCGCAGCGCGGCCCGGATCCTGCCCATCGCGGCGGCCGCGCCGGGGGCGGAGCCGGGGCCCGCGCCGGGGCCGTCGCCGGAGACGGAGCCGACGGTGAGGCCGACGGTGCCGTCCGGCAGCGGGATGGCGTCGTACCAGTCGCTGCCGCAGGAGCGGTCCAGGCCGGCCGGGAGGATCCGGGCGGCCAGCCGCAGGCCGGCGGGCTGGGGGAGCCGGTCGGGCAGCAGGCCGCGGCGCAGCGCCTCGGTGGTGCGCCGGACCTTGTCCGCCTCCAGCTGCTTGGCGAGCAGCGGGGCGGCGATCCCGGCGTAGCGGTGGGCGAGCTCGCGCTGGCGCTCGGTGGGTTCGGCGGGTTCGTCGTAGAACCAGAGGGCGGCGGCGAGCGGGCCGTCCTCCTCGGTGGCGAGCGGCAGGCCGTAGCAGCCGCCGAGGCCGAGCTGGGCGGCGAGTTCGCGCAGCCGGGCGCCGGTGGCCGGGTCCTCGGCGAGGTCGGGGGAGTGCAGCCGTTCGGGCCGGTCCTGTTCGCGCAGCAGCCTGGCGAGCAGGCTCTGCTCGGGCGGGACGGTCTCCAGCGCGCCGAGGCTGGCGCGGTCGAGGCCGAGGCCGACGGGCTGGCCGGGCCTGCCGCCGGGCATCCGGGTGACCAGGACGCCGCGGCGGGCGCCGAGCAGGGCGGCGCCGGAGGCGAGGACGGTGTCCAGGGTGGCGGCGAGGCCGCGGGCGCGGGCGAGCTGTTCGGTGTGCCGGTGCAGGCTGGTGAAATCGGACAGTCGTCCGGCCAAACGGTCCTGCACCCCGGCGGCCGGTGCCGTGCGGACGTCCGCCGCGCCGTCCTGCGCGTCGGCGGGGCCGGGGAAGCCCGGTGGGTCGAGGACGGTCAGCCCGCCGGCGCTGCCGGGCTCGCCCGGCTCGGAGGGTGTCGACGACGACGGGTGGGACTCGGTCATGCCGCCACTCCTGACGTGCTACGTGCCATGCGGAACCCCCAGGTACGGCCGGTGTGGAGCGATGACGGCCAAAGGGCGCGTTTCGCCTCGATTCGCTACTACTCGTCATTGATCGACAGCAATGCCACCACTTCTACACAGGCCATTTGGGGCATGTCCAGATCCAGGACGACGCGGTGGCCTGTTCCACATCCGCGAGACCCGGTCGGGGGGCGCGTACGGCCTGGCCGCGCGCCGGTCCGGTCGGGAGGCATGGAGGGGACCGGGAGCGGGCAGAACGGAGGGGACGGACCCGGCGGCCGTCCGGATCGTATGCCCGCGCCGCCCGGGACCCGGGCTGGCCGGAAGTCTCTCACTCGTACGGTGGAACCAAGCGCGCCCGGGCGGCGTCCATCCGGTCGCATACGGGATTCTCGTTCCAGGGGCTGTTTCAGTGCGCGGCCCTTCTCATGTCGTGCTCCACACCGTGATCCACGTCGTCGCCGCGCCGCCCGCCATGCCGCCCGCCCCCCTTCGCGCCGCCGGGGCCGTGCCACCGCGGGTCCGCGTGACGAGTCCCGGCGGTGCCGACGGGCCGGAGCGAACCGAGCGGTCAGGGAAAGGAACGAGCGCCATGCGTGAGAACCCGAAAGATCCGTGTCCGCCCGCCACTCCCCACCACCCCGTCCAGGACGACGTCGCACGTCAGCGCCCTGCCCGGCTCGCCGCGGCCCTGACGGCCGCCGTCGACCACCGCTGGCCCGTGGTGCCGGGGGCCGTTCTGCGCGGCGGCCAGTGCTCCTGCGGCGACCAGGACTGCGTCGTGCCGGGCGCGCACCCGCACGACCCGTCGCTGCTGGCCGCCACCACGGACGCCCGGATGGTGCGCTGGTGGTGGGAGCGGCAGAGCCCGGACGCTCCGGTGCTGGCCGCCACCGGTTCGGTGGTCTCGGCGGTCAGCCTGCCGGCGGCGGCCGGCGCCCGGGCGCTGGTCTACCTGGGCGCGCTGCGGCTGCCGCTCGGTCCGGTGCTGGCGATGCCGGGCCGGTACGCGCTGCTGGTGGCCCCGTACTCGCTGGACGCGCTCGGCGAGATGCTCGCTCAACTCCCTTGGGTGCCAGGCTCGTTGCGCTACCACGGGGTGGACGGCTTCCTGCCGCTGCCGCCCGGCGGGGCGGCCGGCCGGGTGCGCTGGGTGCTGGCCCCGTGCCCGGACGCCGACGGCGGGGTGTGGCTGCCGCAGGTCGGGCCGCTGCTGGGCGAGTTGGTGGAGGCGACGGTCCGGTTGGACAGCGGTCGCTCGGCGTACTGATCCGCCGGTCCGTTCCCGGGCCGCTCGTCGGGGCCCTGCGGAAAACAAAAGATCCGGCCGCTGGCGACGGGGGATGCACCAGCGGCCGGACTCTTTAGACAGTAACAAGGATCCGCGCCCGCGCCAATTTCCAAGAGGCCCTGCCCGCCCGGAAATTGCGGCTTCATGGCGACAATGTGACGCGTATCACCCGGATCCCGGGCGCTTTAGTTCAAGGTGACCTGACGGTTCACCAGGTTCGCGCGGGCGCGCCGCTCCTCGGCGGTCAACGGGGTCTCGTCGGCGAGTACCGAGGCCAGCCGCTCGGCGAACTCGGCGGCCGGCTTCTCGCAGTCGGCGGCGGTCATGGCGAGCGGGAGGTCCCAGACCGGGACGGTCAGGCCGTGCGCGCGGAACGAGCCGACCAGGCGGGTGTCCGGGCCGAGCGAGGACTGGTCGGCGGCGCTCAACCGGGCCAGCGCGTCCAGCAGCCGCTCCTCGGGCACGGTCATCACCCAGCGCAGGTGGTTCTTGTCGGGGGTGCCGCACCAGTAGGCGGCGTCGGCGCTCGCCAGCTTCTCGGTCGGGATGGCCGAGGCGTTGGCGCGCTCCAGGGAGGCGGCGACCTCGCCGGTCGCGGTCTCGGCGTCCTCCAGCCAGAACTCGAAGCCGGTGTGCACGGCGGGCGTGAACGCGGCGTTGACGTCCAGCAGGTCCTGGAGCCGGCGTCCGCCCGCCTCGGTCCGGCGGGACGGCACCGGGTTGCCCGGCTCGGTGGCCAGCGCCAGCTCCAGGGCGTCCGCGAGGTCGCGGCTGAGGTCGCCGGAGGAGGACTGGGTCTGCAGGCCGAGCAGGATGGAGCCGTCCTGGCGGCGCAGGGCCGGCCAGGCCAGCGGCAGCACGGTGGCCAGGGTCACCGACGGGACGTCGCCGGTGGCGCCCTCGGCCACCCCGGCGGCCAGCGTCAGCGGCACCGTGGCGGCGGGCACCAGCTCGCGCAGCGCGACCCAGTCGGCCTCGCCCGCCAGGCCCTCGAACGGGCGGTGCACCAGCTCCTGCACCGCGTGCGAGGCCTCCCGGCCGTGACAGGCCTTGTACCGGCGGCCCGAACCGCAGGGGCAGTTCTCGCGGGCCCCCACCACGGGGACCTCGCCCGTGACGGCGGTGGTGGACTGACGCTGCGGCGCCTTCTTGGCGGCCTTCTTGCCCATGGTGCGGCTCTCCCGGGAACGGTGGTCCTTTGCTCCGGGCAGCCTACTGACGTTCCCCCGGCGCGCGGGCACGCGCCGGGCGGACGGGTGGGGGGCGCGCGTCGGTTCAGGCGCTGCGGGCGTCACCACCGGTGCGCCGGGCGTGCCGGGCCCGGGCGGGCAGCGCCGCCCAGACCGTCACCTCGCCGGGCGCGTCGCGCACGCCCCAGTCGCTGGCCAGCTGGCCGACGATGTTCAGGCCGCGACCGCCGCGCGAGGTCAGCGAGGGGCCGGCGGGCAGCGGCCGGGTGGTCGCGCCGCCGTCGGTGACCTCCAGGGTGAGCACGCCGTCGGCGTGCAGCTGCCAGCGGACCAGCACGCCGCCGTCCGTTCCGCTCCCGTGCTCCTCGCGCTCCCGGCCGCCCGGTGCGGGGTGCGTTCCGGAGGGGACACCGACCAGCAGCTGGTCCACCACCTCGGCCCGCGCGCCGCGCCCCAGGGCCCGCAGCGGGCCGAGCGGACGGGCGTACCGACAGGCGTTGCTCAGCAGTTCGGAAAGGATCAATACGGCATCATCAATGACCGGCTCCGGTATCTGCCGGTCGCCGAGATCTCGACGCAGTCGGCGCCGTGCGACCCCGACACTCGCCGGGCCGTGCGGCACTGCCATGGTCGATGAAGTCGGCACTTCACGCGCCACCATCAACGCCACCCCCGGACCTCCTTCAGCGTATGCCGAGGGAGAGATGCCCCTTGGTAATGCGTCGGAAACGACCGCCGGACGATCCCGCGAGGACATTTCAAGCGATTGCGACCGAGGGTGGACCTGAGGTCATTCCGTGCTCACCCTGCGTCGCCCCGGTGCATGAATTCCGGCAATAACGGGCCCGGAAGGTTTGACTGCCGACCAGAACGATCAGGTTGTGTCCGGGCTTTGCGGGTGGATTTGCGGGCGGCCCGCCGCCCGACGGCGGATCACCGCCCGAGCTGCGCCAGGACCTCGGCGGGCCGGTTGGTGATGATCGCGGACACCCCGAGCTCCAGGCACAGTTCCACGTCGGCCGGTTCGTCCACGGTCCACACGTGCACCTCGTGCCCCAGCTCGCGCAGCCGCGTCACCAGCTGCGGGCGGGCCCGCACCAGGTCGATGCCCGGCCCGGCGATCCGCGCCCCGCCCGGCAGCGGGGAGCCCGGGCGCAGCCGGCCGACCAGCGGCAGGGTCCGTTCGAACAGGAACACCCGCCGGTACTCCGGCGCCGAGGCCGCCACCCGGTCCAGCCCCACCGAGGAGAAGCTCATGATCCGGGCCGCGGGGCGCTCGCCCTCCCGGCTCGCGCCGATCTTGAAGCGTTCGAGCGTCCGCAGCAGCTCGGCCTCCACCCGGCCGCGGTAGCGCACCGGGTGCTTGGTCTCGATCGCCAGGTCCACCGGGCGGCCGCAGTCCACCACCAGCTCCAGCAGCCGCTCCAGCCGCAGCACGCCGCGCAGCTCGGGGTCGGTGCTGGGGCGGCCGGTCTTCCAGGCGCCGAAGTCGTACGCCTCCAGCTCGGCCAGCGTCATCGCCGAGACGGTGCCCTGGCCGTTGGAGACCCGGCCGATCCGGCGGTCGTGCACGCAGACCAGCTCGCCGTCGGCGGTCAGCCGGACGTCGCACTCGACCGCGTCCGCGCCCTCGTCGAGCGCGCGCCGGTACGCCGCCAGGGTGTGCTCGGGCAGGGCGTGCGAGGAACCGCGGTGGGCGATCACCTGGACGGGCGGCGTGGTGCGCGCCGCCGTCGAGGACGGGTCTGTGCTGGTCACGGGCCCCACGATAGGCGGCGGAAGTGACGCGCAGGCGAAGACGGCCCCAATCCGCGGGGCCGTCTTCGGTGCCGGTCGGTCAGCTCCGCGCCGCCCTGCGGGTCAGCGGGGTGAGCGCCCAGGTGACCAGGGCCGGCACCAGGAAGGCGAACAGCGAGGCCGACGTCCACTCCTGCGGGGTGAAGTGCAGGGCGTCCTGGGCGGAGGTCCAGAAGTCCGTCCACCAGCCGGCCACCGCGGTCGGCGCGATGAACTGGTAGACCGCGAAGCCCAGCACCCATGGCAGCAGCATCAGGCGGCGCGAGGGCGCGTCGGCGGAGAGGTTCCAGCCGTACCGGCCGGCGCCGAAGAAGTAGTCCACCGCCAGCACCGCCAGCAGCGGCACGAAGACCGAGCCGATCAGTCCGAGGAAGTTGGTGTAGGTGTCGGTGAACTTGTCGATCTGCAGCGCCAGCACGGTGATCAGCAGGCCGATCCCGCCGGTCAGCACCCGGCGGTCCACCTTCGGCAGCAGGTTCTGCACCGACATCGCGGTCGAGTACACGTTGGCGAAGGACTGGTCCGTCTCGCGCAGCACCAGCACCAGCAGGAACAGCCAGCCGGCCCAGACGCCGAGGAAGGAGTCGAAGATCCTGTTCGGGTCGCCGTCGGACTGCAGCAGGGCCATCAGGCCGAGCACGTAGCACCAGACCTGGGCGATCGTGTAGCCGGAGAAGCTGCCCCAGAACGCCGAGCGCGCGGTGCGCGAGTGCCGGGTGTAGTCGGCGGCCAACGGGACGAAGGAGATCGACACCGCGATCATCGCGTCGGTGGCGCCCAGGAAGCCGTGCCAGTTGCCGGCGCCCGGGTCGGGCACCCCCTGGCGGCCCAACTGGACGGTGAAGTACACCATCGCGACGGCGACCGCACCGGCCACGAAGCGGCGCAGCACCGCGATCGAGCCCAGCGGCCAGATGGTCAGCGCGGTGGTCAGCGCGCCCGCCAGGAGCACGAACAGCCAGCGGTAGCCGTCGGTGTGGGCGACGGTCTGCGCGCCCGCCGCGATCGTCAGCAGCTCGAACACGCCCCAGCCGACGCACTGGACGATGTTCAGCACCGTCGGGACGTACGACAGCCGGGTGCCGAACAGCCCGCGCAGGTTCGCCATCGCGGGCGCACCGGTACGGGCCCCGATCAGCGCGGCCACGCCGAGCATCGCGGTGCCGACCACGGTGCCGGCCACGATCGCGGTCACCGCGGCGGCCAGCGACAGCTCGCTGCCCTTGGCGCCGAGCACGGTCGCGGCGGTGGAGAAGCCGATCAGGCTGACGCCCAGGTTCATCCAGAGCGCGAAGTGGTCCCGGAAGCGCAGCGTGCGCGGCGGCTCGGTGTCCAGTACGAGCGGTGCCTCGGCACGCTCCGGGCGGTCCAGCACGGCGGTCGCCGTGTCGGTGGGGCCCGTGCGACCGCTGTCATCGCTGTCACCGTCGTGAGCGGTCGGGGACGGTTCGGGGAAACCCTTGGACGCGGGCGCGCCCGAAGAAGAGGATGGCGAAGCAGGCGACATGGCCGATACTCCCTACGCCGGCATTACCCGGACAGGTTCCGGCGGTCTGCGCCCCCTCGACGGTCCGCCCACGATCCCGTGGCGTACGGTCGACCAGCGCACTCTCAGCCTGGTCGGTCCAAGCTCCCGCGTGTCAGTTGTGAGCGACAGGCTAACCGGCCCGGGGGTGAACGCCAAGGCCACGGGTGTGCGGCCCGCATCGCGGGACGTCCGGCGGAGGTGGGGGAGCCTCCGGTCGTCGGCCTGGTTGTCGGCCTGGTCGTCGGTTCGGCCGTCGAGTTGCTCGTCGACTTGCTCGCCGGCTCGGTCGTCGGCGCAGGACAGCCTGGTCGGCGGCCCGGCTGTCGGCGGCGGCTAAGGATTCTTATGAGTTATTCAGAGGGGTCCTTACGGCAATCGAATCGGCAGTACGAAAAACTATGGTCCTTGGTTCTGTCAGCTATGGAGGTCGTTCGTGAGCACCGAGCGCGAGGTTGGGCCCACCGGGCCGCAGGGGGAGCAGCCCTCGGGCGGCCAGGCGGCGGCTGTTCCCGCTTCCGACGGCCACGCCTCGGGCGGGCACCAGCCGACACTGGCCTTCGGCCGGGTCCCCGAGCCCGCGGCCGCGCCGGCCGCCGAGGCCGCACCGGCTGAGGCCGCGCCGACCGAAGGCGCGCCGACCGATGGTGTTCCGGCCGAGGGCGGGTACCAGCCCACCGTGGCCTTCACCAAGGTCCCCGCGCCGGAGGCGGCCCCGCAGGCCCCGGCCGCGCCGGTCGCCGACGCGCCGGTCTCCCCGGTCGACGCCGCCACCGGCTACATCGACGCGCCGCCGCCGGTCCTGCCGCCCGCCCCGCCGGTCCCGGCCGCGCCGGCGGCACCCGTCGCACCTGTCGCACCCGTCGCCGAGAGCCCGGCCCTGCCGCCGGGTGCCAACCCGTACGCCACCCCGGCCCACGGCGTCCCCGCCGCCGGCCCGCACGACCCGTACGGCACCCCGGCCGCCCCCGGCGCGCCCGCCGCGCACCCCGCGCCCGGCCACCACCCGTTCGGCGCCGCCCCGCCGCGGGGGGGCGGGGGCGCCGCCCACGACGCCGGCGGCGGCGCGGGCTACCCG
>NZ_JBHWIJ010000308.1:0-10016 GCF_042732255.1 Kitasatospora sp. NPDC059803
CTTCTGGACCTTTTCGGGCCGTCACCGGCCCGGCTGCGCATGGGAATGGAGAAAGAGGAGCGATGGGCGGTCCCGTCCCTGGAATGTCCCGACTGCTGCGCACCGGCATCGGTGCGGCGGCGGTCGGTCTGCTGCTGATGTACAACTCGGTCGACACCACGCCGAAAGCCAACTCGGCGTCCGGCGTGATCCGTCCCCCGGCGATCGTCGCGCCGGCCACCCCCCGCCCGTCCCCACCGGCCACCACCCCCGCGGACGCCCCCACGGACGCCCCCGCGGAGGCCCCTGCGGAGGCCGCCCAGGACCCGGCCCCTGCGCCACCGTCGCTGGGCCGCGCCAACCCGACCCGGCTGCGGATCCCGCAGATCGGCGTCGACGCCCCGTTCACCGAGCTGACGCTCGATCCGGAGGGCCAGCTCACCGCGCCGCCGCCGGACGACGACAACCTGGTCGGCTGGTACCGGGACGGTGTCTCCCCGGGCGAGCTCGGCAGCTCGGTGGTCGCCGGGCACGTGGACACCACCACGGGCCCGGCGGTGTTCGTGATGCTGAGCCAGCTGCAACCGGACCAGCAGATCGAGGTGACGCGCGCGGACGGCACGGTCGCGGTGTTCTCGGTGGACTCGGTGGAGGCCTTCCCCAAGAACGCCTTCCCGGACGACAAGGTGTACGGCCAGACGCCCGACGCCCAGCTGCGGCTGATCACCTGCGGCGGTACGTACGACAAGGGCCAGAAGGACTACTCGGACAACGTGGTGGTCTTCGCGCACCTGGATTCCTCGCACCCGGCCTGACCGGCAACGCGAACGAACCCCCGCCCCCCCCCACCGGGGGGGGCCGGGGGGTGAGGGGGGGGGGGGGGGCGGGGCGCGGCGGCGGGGGGGCCGGTGCTCAGCCGCGCACGGTGGCCTCGAAGGCGTGCAGGTAGGGGTTGACCGGGTGGACGTCCGCGACGTCCAGTCCGGCGTCCTCCATCAGCCGCACCATGCTCTCCTTGGAGTGCTTGGCGCCGCCGACGTTGAGCAGCAGCATCAGGTCCATCGCGGTGGTGAAGCGCATCGACGGGCTGTCGTCGACCAGGTTCTCCACCACCACGACGCGGGCGCCGGGCCGGGCCGCGGCGACCACGTTGGCGAGGGTGCGGCGGGTACTCTCGTCGTCCCACTCCAGGATGTTCTTGATGATGTAGAGGTCGGCGCGGACCGGGATCTCCACCCGGCAGTCACCGGGCACCAGCCGGGCGCGGGCCGAGAAGGCGCCGCCGTCCTGGAGCCGGGGTTCGGCGCCGGCGACCACCTTGGGCAGGTCGAGCAGGGTGCCGTGCAGCGCCGGGTGCTTCTCCAGCAGGCTGGCCAGCACGTGCCCCTGGCCGCCGCCGATGTCCGCCACCGAGTCGACGCCGGTGAGGTCCAGGTACTCGGCGAGGTCGTGGGCGGACTGCCGGCTGGAGGCGGTCATCGCCTTGTCGAAGACCTTCGCGGAGTCGCCCGCGTCGCTGTGCAGGTAGTCGAAGAACTCCTTGCCGAACAGCTCGGGGAAGACGTTGCGGCCGGAGCGGACCGCCTCGTCCAGCTTGGGCCAGGCCTCCCAGGTCCACGGCTCGGTGCACCAGAGGGAGATGTAGCGCAGCGAGTTGGGGGCGTCCTCGCGCAGCAGGCGGGACATCTCGGTGTGCTCGAAGCGGTCGTCGGAGGTCTCGGAGAAGATGCCGTAGCAGGTGAGCGCGCGCAGCAGGCGGCACAGCGGCAGGGGCTCGGTGTCGAGGGCGGCGGCGAGTTCGGTGACGCTGGTCGGGGTGTCGCCGAGCACGTCGGCGACGCCGAGCCGGGCGGCCGCGCGGACGGCGGCGGCGCAGGCGGCGCCGAAGACGAGCTCGCGCAGGCGCATCGCGGCCTGGGGAGTGGGGGGCGGTGCGATGGTCATGGGAGGTCTTCCTTGTCGACGGGGGCGGGGGTGCCGGGGGCGCGTGCCGGGAGCGGTTCGTACCAGGCGCGGGTCGTACCGGGTGCGGGTGCCGCGGTTCAGCAGCGGCCGGACGGATCGGACCGCGCGCAGGTGTTGCGGGCGAACGCGTTCTCGCCGGTGTCGCGGTCGGCGATGTCGGCCGGGCTGTTGCCGCTCAGGTGGTTGTCGGCGACGGTGTTGCGGGCGTTGGGGACGCCGACGGCGCTCTTGAAGAGGACGATCCCGCCGGAGAAGTCCGAGCTGCCGACGTTGTCGTGGACCTCGTTGTCGGTGACCCGGGTGTCCTCGACCCCGGTGAGCACGATGCCCGCGCCCTGGATGGCGCCCAGCCGCGGGTTGGCCGGGCAGAACATGTTGTTGGCGACGACCCGGTTGCGCCGCACGTCGAGGTCCCCGGCCCGGGGCACGCCCTCGTCGCCGACCACGAAGACGCCGGCGCAGTTGCCGCGGAGCTCGTTGTCCTGGACGGCCAGCCCGCGCAGTCGGCGGACGGTGACGCCGACCCGGTTCTCGGTCAGCTCGTTGCCCTCCACGACGGTGCCCCCGGTGTCGGGCGCGCCGCCCTCGCGGTAGGCGTAGTTGGCGAGGAAGACACCGGACTGGCCGTTGCGGGTCGCGCGGTTGCCGACGATCCGGGCCCGGGTGGAGATCTCCTGACTGATGCCCTGCTGGGCGTTGTCGTGGACGTAGGTGTCGCGCACGGTCAGGCCGGTGGTGCCGCTGGCGTCGATGCCGTTCTTGCGGAAGCCGGTGACGGCGAGGGTCTCGATGGTGACGTCCGACAGCGGGGCCGCCTCGGTGCCGTCCACGCAGAGGCCGTGTCCGGCGGTGGCGCAGGCGTTCTCGGTGCCGTCCCCGGGGGTGATCACGCTGTCCGCGCCGGCGCCGCGCAGGGTGAGGCCCGGGGTGGTGATGCGGACGCTGCCGGGGTAGGTGCCGGCGAGCAGTTGGACGGTGTCGCCGGGGAGGGCGGCGTCGCCGGCCTGCTGAATCGATTCGCCCGGCTGGACGACGTGCAGGCCGTCGGCGGCGTGGGCCGCGGGCGCGGCGGCCAGGGTGGCGAGGACGGTGGTCAGGGCGGTGGCGGCGGCGGTGGCCGCGGCGAAGTGGTGGACCCGTCGCGTGGGCATGAGTGGTGACCTGTTCTTTCCGGCGCGCTCGCCGGTGTGCGGCCGGAGCCTGCCGGGCGGCGCGCTAGGTACGCGGTGTCTGTTCTTACACGGTGTGCTTGGGCAGTGACGGCCGGTGGGTGCGGCCGACTCGACGCTATGGGCCACCGGGTGGGCCCGCCACCAGGGCTGGGCTGCGGGACTGACGGGGCGTCGGCCGGTGGTGGGACGGCCCGGCGTGGCGCGTGCGGCGCGGCGCGCTCCGAGCCGCGCCACACGGCACGCCACCGGACCGACCCCGGCACCGCCCCCGGCACCGCCGGCCGGGCCGCGTGCCACCGCCGGCCGGCGGCGTGACATCCTCGGGGCCATGACCACCGCACCCGCAGCGCCCCTCGGCACCCTCCGCAACCCGGTCGGCGCGCACGTCCCGGTGGCCGCCCGCGGGCTGGCCGGCACGGGGCTGGCGTACGCGCGCCGGGTCGGCGCCGAGACCGTGCAGGTGTTCGTGGCCAACCCGCGCGGCTGGGCCACTCCGCCGGGCAACCCCGCGCAGGACGAGGAGTTCCGGGCGGCCTGCGCCGAGCAGGGACTCCCCGCCTGGGTGCACGCGCCGTACCTGATCAACTTCGGCTCGGACAACCCGGCCACCCGCGAGCGCTCGGCCGACTCGCTGCGGCACTCGCTGCGCCGCGGCCACGCGATCGGCGCACTGGGCGTCGTCCTGCACACCGGCTCGGCGGTCGGCACGGCGCCCGGCGGCGGCTCCCGGCGGGCCGAGGCGATGGCACAGGTCCGGGCCGACGTGCGGCCGCTGCTGGACGAACTGGACGCCCTCGGCGAGGACGCGCCCTGGCTGCTGCTGGAGCCGACGGCGGGCCAGGGCAGCTCGCTCTGCTCCCGGCTGGAGGAGCTCGCCGAGTACGTCGAGGCGCTGGACGGGCACCCGAAGGTCGGCGTCTGCCTGGACACCTGCCACGCCTTCGCCGCCGGGCACGACCTGGCCGTACCGGGCGGGGTGACGGCCGCCCTGGACGCCCTGGCGTCGGCGGCCGGGCCGGGCCGGCTGCGGCTGATCCACGCCAACGACTCCGAGGACGTCGTCGGCGCGCGCAAGGACCGGCACGCCAACATCGGCGCCGGGATGATCGGCGCGGAACCGTTCCGCGAGCTGTTCGAGCACCCGGAGACGGCCGGTGTCCCGCTACTGGTGGAGACCCCGGACCGCAAGCACGGCGGGGACGGCACCGGCCACGCGATGGACATCGCCGTACTGAAGGAACTGCGCGAGCGGGCCGCCGCCCCCGCCCGACCGTCCTGACCTGCTCGGGCCGCCGCCCCGACCGGCCCGCCCGATCCGCCCGACCGGTCCGGCAGCGCGCCGCACGGCACCGCACCGCGCCTCGCCGCGCGGACAGCCGTGAGCCCGGAGGCCCACAGCGGCCCCCGGGCTCCGAGCTCGGACGGATCAGCCCTCGCTGTGCTCGTGGTAGTTGAACCAGTTGGCGTGCGGGCCGAACAGGCCGACACCCGCCGAACCGGACTCCAGGCCCTGCCCGGAGGACGGCACCGGCGTGTGGCCGAACGCCATGGCCGAGGTCGGCACGGCCACCACGGCGGCACCCGTCACGGCCACGATCACCGCGAGCTTGCGGATCTTCCCACGAAGCGACATCTACTGTCCCCTAGTTCGTCTCTGGTCCTCTGACCCGCGCCCCCGACCGGCCACGTCGACCGCCCGCAGGCTGGGCGACGCCCCACGGGGAGGCGCCGGGCCAACGTTTGCACACGAACGCGCACGCGCCGCGGCACGCCGCAACCCGGCTGAGGCATCCGGGTGACGACATCCCTCCCCCGGGTGAACGCCCTCGGACACCCGGCCGCACGCCGAACGGCCGCGCCGGACCGGCACTGGACGAGCGCCCGTCCGACCGGCGCAGGACGAGTGCCCGCCGGAGCGGCACAGGACGAGTGCCCGTCCGACCGGCGCGGGACCGCAAGTCTTGCGGTGACATGCCAGGCCGACTGAACAAATCCCATCGATTTGGTACAGAGCGCCACCCGGTTCGAGCATGAACGGTGGCTCCACCGAGCACGAGCAGGACCACGAAAGGCGCACCACCCTCATGCAGACCAGCCCGGCCGCACCCCGGCAGGCGACCCGACCGAGCCCGCCGCAGACGCCGGAAGCGGTCACCGCGACACCCCGCAAGGGCGGCCGCTTCGGCCTGCCGACCGCCACCGCCCTGGTGATGGGCAACATCATCGGCGGCGGCATCTTCATGATCCCCGCCGCCGTGGCCCCCTACGGGACGGTCAGCCTGGTCTCCTTCGTCGTCCTGACCGTGGGCGCGATCGCCCTCGCGCTCGTCTTTGGGCAGCTCGCGCGCCGCAACCCGCGCACCGGCGGGCCCTACGTCTACGCCCGGGAGGCCTTCGGGGACTTCGCCGGGTTCCTGTCGGCCTGGTCGTACTGGATCACCACCTGGGTCAGCAACGCCGCGCTCGCGGTCGCCGCCGTCGGCTATCTCGACGTGCTGCTGCCCGTCGGCCACTCCATCGGGCTCAGCATCGCCGCCGCGATGGCCTTCCAGTGGCTGCCCGCGCTGGCGAACCTGGCCGGCACCCGCTACGTCGGCGCCGTCCAACTCGTCTCCACCGTCCTCAAGTTCATCCCGCTGCTGCTGGTCTCGGTGGGCGGTCTGGGCTTCTTCGACGCGCGCAACCTGGGCCCCTTCGACGCCACCGGGCACGGCTGGGCCGGCGGGATGACGGCGGCCGCGGCCATCCTGCTCTTCAGCTACCTGGGCGTGGAGTCGGCCGCGATGAGCGCCGGCCAGGTCCGCGATCCGGAGCGCAACGTCGGGCGGGCCAGCGTGCTCGGCACGGCCGGTGCGGCGGTGGTCTACCTGCTGGGCACGCTCGCGGTCTTCGGCACCGTCGCCCACGACCGGCTGATCCACTCCACCGCGCCGTTCTCGGACGCCGTGGACGCCATGTTCGGCGGCACGTGGGGCGGCACGGCCATCGCCGTCGCCGCGCTCGTCTCGATGACCGGCGCGCTCAACGGCTGGACGCTGCTGGCCGCCCAGGCGCCGTACGCGGCCGCCAAGGACGGGCTGTTCCCGGCCGCCTTCGCCAAGGAGCGGCGCGGCGTCCCGGTGTTCGGCGTCGTGACCAGCGTCGCGCTGGCCTCGGTGCTGACCATCCTCAACTTCGCCACCGGCGCCAAGGGCGCGTTCGAAATCCTGGTGCTGGTCACCACCTTCACCGCGACCGTCCCGTACCTGCTCTCCACCGCCGCGCAGCTGTACTGGCTGGTGCGCGGCATGCCCGACAAGGTCTCCGGGGGCCGGCTCGCCCGGGACGCGGTGCTGGGCCTGGGCGCCTTCGGCTTCTCCCTGTGGCTGGTGGCCGGCGCCGGTTACGCGGCCGTCTACCAGGGCGTGCTGTTCCTGTTCGCCGGGATCCTGGTCTACGTCTGGATGGCGGCCCGCCGCCGGGACTGACGGCCCGAGGGCCGGGGCCTCGGCGGCTCAAGGTGACGAGTGCCTGACGGATCGTCACGCGCCTTGCCGGAGGCGGCAGATGTGGACATCCTTGGCCGGAGGTTTCCCTCCCGGGCGGCTCCGCGCCATCGGCCGGGCCACCCGCACCGGATAGACGGGAGGCCGGAACCTCCGCACCCTGCACCGCCGTTCCACGCGAACCTCCGTTTCCGTGAACCTTCGAGTACCGGGAGTGCCATGAAGATCCTGAGGCTGTTGACAGTCCCCGCCGCCGTCCTCGCCCTGACCGCCGGCACCGTCACCACCGCCGCAGCGGCCCCGGCGCGGCCGGCCCTGAACGACGTCGTGGTCCTCGGCGTCGCCTCCAACGGCCAGACCGTGCAGGTCCACCCGGGTGACGTGGTCCAGATCAACCTGCCTCCCTACCGCGACAGCACCGTCACCTGGCTGTCCTCCGTCCCGGCGACGACCGCGCCCTCGGTGCTGCCGCAGACCTCGGGCAGCACCGACCCCGACAACACCACGCACGCGACCTTCAACGCGGCCGCCGCCGGGACGGGCGACATCACCTGGATCTGGCGCTGCGCCTTCCCGGACCGCGGCTCGGCCTGCCCGCCGTTCGTCTACTACCTGCGGACCACCATCGTCGTCTCCTGACCGCACGCACTCGAACGGCCGGGGTCCGCAGCCTGCGGATCCCGGCCGTTCGGGTGGGGGCGAAGGTCACCCGGGCCCGTGGTCCCGCTCACCGGGAAGCCCCGCCTCGGACACGTTCACCGCGACGGCCTCCGGGCGCCCGGCGGCCGATTCCGCGAAGCGGGGGCGCGGAGCGTCCGGCGGCTGGAGGGTGAGGACGTGGTCGGCCAGCGGGAGGAAGGCCGGGTCGTGGGTGATCAGGATCGTGGTGCGGCCCGCCATCAGGCGGCGCAGCGGGGGGATCAGCTGCTGGACGGTCTTCGGGTCCAGGCCGGTGGTGGGTTCGTCCAGGACGAGGACCGGCGCGCCGCGCAGGAAGGCCCGGGCGATGGCGACGCGCTGGGCCTGCCCGCCGGAGAGCTGGAAGCCCTCGTCGCCGATGACCGTGCCGTAGCCCTGCGGCAGCGCGGTGATGAAGCCGTGGGCGCCGGCGCTGCGGGCGGCGCGTTCGATCTCCTCCTGCGGGGCGTCGGGCCTGCCGTAGGCGATGTTGTCCCGGATGGTCGCGTGGAAGAGCTGCGCCTGCTGGGGCAGGAAGCTCATCGCCCCGCGCAGCGAGGCGATGGTCAGGTCCTGGATGTCGACGCCGTCGAGGCGGACGGTACCGGCCTGCGGGTCCAGGAAGCGGACCAGGAGCTTGGCGAGCGTGGACTTGCCGCTGCCGCTGGGACCGATGACGGCCAGAACCTTGCCGGGGCTGACGTCGAAGCTGACGTCGGACAGCACCGGGGCGTCGTAACTGCCGGGGTAGGCGACATGGACGCCCTCGAAGGAGACCCGGCCGCGGACCGCGCCGGCGTCCCGCGCGGCGGGGCTCTCCCGGACCGGACTGGACAGGTCGTGGATCTCCAGCAGGCGTTCGCCCGAGGCGCAGGCCGCGCCCGCGAGCGGGACGAGCCCGGCGAGCTGCTGGATCGGCTCGAACAGCTGCGCCATGAAGGCGGCGAAGGCGAGCAGACCACCCAGGCTCAGCTCGCCGCGGATCACCTGGAGCGCGCCGACGCCCACCACGACCAGCCCGGCGAGCATCTGGAGAACGTTGAGGAGGGGCTGGTAGAGGTCGGACATCCGGGCGGCGGAGAGCTCGGCGTCCAGCAGGGCCTTTCCCTCGCGGTGCACCCGCTCGACCTCGCGCTCCTCCTGGCCGCAGGTGCGGGTGACCACGACGTTGCGCAGCGTCTCCTCCAGCAGCGCGGTCACGCCGCCGGCACGGCGCTGGACCTGCCGTTCCCGGATGCGGATGCGGCGCCCGAAGAAGCCGGTGGTGAAGATGAACAGCGGCGCGACGATCAGCGCCGCCAGGGTGAGGGGCCAGCTCAGGTAGAACGCCGCGCCGGCGAACAGCACCAGGCTGGTCGAGGCCACCGCGCCCTCGACCAGGCCGGTCGCGACCATCTGCTCGATCGTCGCGATGTCGGCGGTCATCCGGGCCACCAGGTCGCCGCGCCAGCGGGTCTCCAGGGTGTCGGGCGGCAGGGTGTGCAGATGGGCCAGTGTGCCGGTCCGGAGCCGGAGCAGGTAGCGCTCGGCGATCCAGGTGCCGGTGTAGGTGCCCGCGAAGGTGAACAGCGCCGCCGCCGCGGCCGCGGCGAGCATCGTGCCACCGAGCGGCCAGAACTCGGCGAAGTGCCGCGGCACCAGGACTTCGTCGATCAGGTCCTTGAACATCCAGACCGAGACGACCTCGCCGAAGGCGCCGAGAACGAGCAGCACCGCGCTCAGCGGCAGCCAGCGCACGTCCGGTCGGACCCACGGCCAGAACCGCCGGAACAGCTCACGCAGCGAGATGACGGGCGAGTCCGCCACCGGCCCCTGGTCGATGGCCCGGTCGGCTGCCCGGTCCTCCGGACCCCCCATGGGCGTCGCACCGTGCATGGAGGAACCCCACTCAGGATGAGGGGCCGGCGGTGATACCGCCGGCCCCAGGGATGGGTGTCATGCCGGGCTGTTAAGCACAGCCCGGACCGCCCTTATCTGTCACCAGAAGCCAAACCGACGACGGCGGCCGTGGCGACGGCGGCGACGGTCACGTTCACGTCCGCGACCGCGGTCCCTGCGGTTGAAGTAACTCATCACGACTCCATTTCTTCCCTTGCATTGGCACGCCGCACGTCCACGGCCGACGCCGACGGCGCGGACCCGGGGAGCACGACAGAGACTGCCGTTGCCGTGAGACAGCCCTAAGCGGCGGGCACGTCAGGGATGTGCCTGCCAGAGCCGTTCTCACATCTCCAGTATCCGCCTGACGCCCCGGCTCGCAGCTTCTGGACGGCAACCGCGAACGGTCCTCGGCATGCAAAGGGCCCCCCGACAGGACCGCCCGACCCACGCCTCGACAGCCGGTTCCGGCCCTCCCGCCCGGCCCCCCGACGAGCCGGGTCGGGCGAGGATCCGCCCGGTCGACTCCTCGACTGACCCACCGTCAAGTGCCGTTCGTCCGGCGTCTCGAAACAGCCACCCCCGCGCACCGAGCGCCGCCGCCCACCGGTCGACCGCAGGCCCCCGCGACGACGGCTTCGGCGCGAGCCCCCGTCCCCCGCGCCCCTCCCCGAGGACCCCCGCCCGGGCCGCCGACCCCACCCGCCGAGGCCTACCCGGATGGCGCAGCCGACCGACGGGGCGGGGGGGGGGGGGGCCGCGCGGCGAGAGGCGAGACCCCGCGTCGAGCCCCGCGGAAACCACCGGAACGACGCCCCGGCACCGCCGACGCCACGGCCGGGCCGCCGGGAGGCGGCGC
>NZ_JBHWIJ010000309.1:0-9926 GCF_042732255.1 Kitasatospora sp. NPDC059803
AATTCGTCGTCGACAACGACCTGGCCCCGGCCCAGCACCTCCGCGAACAGCTCGCACAGGATCTGCTCCTGCGGCGTCCGCGCCGCCCGACCGAACCCGGCCGACCCCGCCTCCGGCGCCGGCAGCGCCGCCCGGTCCAACTTCCCGTTCGGCGTCAACGGCAGCGCCGCCAACACCACGAACACCGACGGCACCAGGTAGTCCGGCAGCCGCTCGCGCAGGTACGACGCCAGCACCGGCGCCGTGGTCCCGCTCTCGGCCGCGGGTACGACGTAGGCGACGATCCTGGTGTCGCCCGGCCGGTCCTCGCGGGCGAGCACCGCGACCTGGGCCACGCCTGGGTGGGCGGCCAGCTCGGCCTCGATCTCGCCGGGCTCGACCCGGAAGCCGCGCACCTTCACCTGGTGGTCCGCCCGGCCGGCGAACTCCAGCTCCCTGTCGGCGCGCCAGCGCACCAGATCCCCGGTGCGGTACATCCGGCTGCCCGCCGGCCCGAACGGGTCGGCGACGAAGCGCCCGGCCGTCAGGCCCGGCCGGTTCAGGTAGCCGCGCGCCAGCCCGGCCCCGGCCAGGTACAGCTCGCCCGTGACGCCGGGGGCGACCGGCCGCAGGGCCGCGTCCAGCACGTACGCCCGGCTGTTGGCGATCGGGCGGCCGATCGGCACCGGCAGCGGGCAGTCGGCGGGGTCGGCCGGCAGCGGGAAGGCGGTGATCACGTGGGTCTCGGCCGGGCCGTAGTGGTTGTGCAGCACCCGGCCGGGCCCGCGGGCCTGGAGGCGCCGCAGGCCGCCGCCCAGGCGCATCGCCTCGCCGGCCTGCGCGATCAGCCGCAGGTCCGGCAGGTCCCGCCCGTGTTCCTCGGCCGCCTCCGCCAGTGCCTCGATCACCAGGTTGGGGGCGAAGAGCTCCGCCACCCGGTGGTGCTCCAGCCACCGGGCGAGGAGTTCGGCACTGCGGCGCTGCTCGTCGGTCGGCACCACCAGGGTCTTGCCGAACAGCAGCGCGGAGAGCATCTCCTGCACCGAGACGTCGAAGCTGAGCGCGGTGAACTGCGCGGTGCGCGTGCCCGTCCCGCCGCCGACGGCGCGGTGGTGCCAGTGCAGCAGGTTCGTCAGGGCGCCGGAGGGCATCACCACGCCCTTGGGCCGGCCGGTCGAGCCGGACGTGTAGATGACGTACGCCGGGTGCCGGGCGTCCGGTGCGACCAGCGGGTCGGTGTCCGGGTACGTCCCGGGCGCGTCGACGGCCGCGAGGTCGTCGAGCACCACGGCCGGCCGGGCGTCCTCCAGCATGTACGCGATCCGGGCCGCCGGGTAGTCCGGGTCGACCGGGAGGTACGCGGCGCCGGTCTTGAGCACCGCGAGGACGGCCACCACCAGCTCGGCCGAGCGCGGCAGGCACAGGGCGACGATCCGTTCCGGCCCCACCCCGCGCCCGATGAGCGCGTGGGCCAGCCGGTTGGCGCGGGCGTTCAGCTCCCGGTAGGTGAGCACGGTGTCCTCGAACACCACCGCCTCGGCCTCCGGGGTGGCCCTGGCCTGCGCCTCGAACAGCGCGGCCGGGCCGGTGCCGGGGTACGGGCACCCGGTGTCGTTGCGCGCGTCCAGCAGTTCGCGCCGTTCCTCGGCGGTGAGGACGTCGATCCGGCTCAGCGGCCGGTCCGGCTCGGCCGCCGCCGCCGCGAGCAGCCGCAGCCAGCGGGCGAGCAGGGCCTCCACCGTGGCCCGGTCGAACAGGTCGGTGGCGTACTCGACGTGGCCGATGATGCCCTCCGGCGCCCCGCCGGTGCCGCCGCGCTCCAGCAGGTGGAAGGAGAGGTCGAACATCGCGGTGGGCGACTGCAACAGCACGAGCTCGGTGGCCAGGCCGGGCAGCTCGAAGGCGGAGCGCGGCGCGTTCTGCAGCGCGAGCAGCACCTGGAACAGCGGCTGACGGGCCGACGACCGGGCCGGGTTGAGGGCCTCGACCAGGTGGTCGAACGGCAGCTCCTGGTGGGCGTACGCGGCCAGCGCGGTGTCCCGGACGCGGCCGAGCAGCTCGGCGAAGGTCGGGTCCCCGCTCGTGTCGGTACGCAGCACCAGCGTGTTGACGAAGAACCCGACCAGCTCGTCCAACGCCTGGTCCGTCCGGCCCGCGATCAGGCTCCCGACCGGGATGTCCTCACCCGCGCCCAGCTTGCTCAGCAGGGCCGAGAACCCCGCCTGGAGCACCATGAACACGCTCGCGCCGCGCTCACGGCCCAGGCGGACCAGCGCCTCGTGCAGTTCGGCGTCCAGCTCGACGGCGAGGTGTCCGCCCCGGCTGGAGACGGCCGTGGGGCGGGGCCGGTCGGCGGGCAGCCGGATCTGCTCCGGCAGGCCGGCCAGCTGCCCGGTCCAGTAGTCCGCCTGGCGGGCGAACAGGCTCTCCGGGTCGGTGCGGTCCCCGAGCAGCCGGTCGTGCCACAGGGTGTAGTCGGCGTACTGCACCGGCAGGTCCGCCCAGGCCGGTTCCTCGCCGCGCAGCCGCGCCGCGTACGCGGTGGACAGGTCGGCGGACACCAGGCCCAGCGACCAGGCGTCGCCCGCGATGTGGTGGATCACCACCAGCAGCACGTACGCGTCCGCCGCCAGTTCGAACAGCTCGGCGCGCACGGGCGCTTCGGCCGCCAGGTCGAATCCGCGGCCCACGGCCTCGGTCAGGGCCTGGGGCAGGCCCGCCTCGTCGGTCAAGGTGACGGACAGGCGCGGGCGGGCCGTCTCGGCGTCCAGGACCTGCTGGTACGGCACGCCGTCGATCTGGGGGAAGGCCGTGCGCAGGCTCTCGTGGCGGGCGACGACGTCCCCGAGCGCCGCCCGCAGCGCGTCCTGGTCCAGGTCGCCGGTCAGGCGCCAGGCCAGCGGGATGTGGTACATCGCGCTGGCGCCCTCCAGTTGGTCGACGAACCACAGCCGCCGCTGCGCGTACGACAGCGGCACGCGGTCGGGCCGCTCAGCGCGGCCCAGGGCGAGCCGTGCCCGGTCGGCTCCGCCGAGGCCGGCGGCCAGGCCGGCCACCGTCGGGGTCTCGAACAGGCTGCGCAGCTCCAGTTCCACGCCCAGGGTCGCGCGCACGCGGGCCACCAGCCGGGTGGCGAGCAGCGAGTGCCCGCCGAGGGAGAAGAAGTCGTCGTCGGCGCCGACCTGTGACACTCCCAGCACCTCCGCGAACAGTCCGGCGAGGACGTGTTCCTGCGGGGTGTGCGGAGCCCGGCCGGCCGGGGCGCCGGTGGTGTCGGGCTCGGGCAGGGCGCGCCGGTCGAGCTTGCCGTTGCCGGTCAGCGGCAGGGCGTCGAGGGCGACGTACGCGGCCGGCACCATGTGGTCCGGCAGCCGCTCGCGCAGGTGGGCGCGGAGCTCGTCCGGCTCGGCGGCCGCCCCGGCCACGGGCACCAGGTAGGCGACCAGCCGGGTGTCGTCGGCGCGGTCCTGCCGGGCGATCACCGCGACCTGGCGGATCCGCGGGTGCTGGGCCAGGGCCGCCTCGATCTCGCCGAGCTCGATCCGGAAGCCGCGCACCTTCACCTGGTCGTCCGCCCGGCCCGCGTACTCCAGTACGCCTGCGCGTCGGCGCACGAGGTCGCCGCTGCGGTACATCCGGCTGCCCGCCGGCCCGTACGGGTCGGCGACGAACCGCCCGGCGGTCAGGCCCGGCCGGTTCAGGTAGCCGCGCGCCAGACCGGCGCCGGCCACGTACAGCTCGCCGACGACCCCGGGGGGCACCGGCTGGAGGTACGCGTCGAGCACGTGGGCGCGCAGGTCGGGGATCGCGGTGCCGATGACGCTCGCCGGGCCGGCGGTGTGCGCGCCGTCCAGTTCCGCGTAGGTGACGTGCACGGTGGTCTCGGTGATGCCGTACATGTTGACCAGCCGCGGCGCACCCGCCGGGTGGCGCTCGAACCAGGGCGCCAGCCGGGCGGGCTCCAGGGCCTCGCCACCGAACACCACTGTACGCAGGGCGAGTTCACACGGGTGCTCGGCGTCGGCCTGCATCAGCTGGTAGAAGGCGGACGGCGTCTGGTTGAGCACCGTCACCCGCTCGCGGGCGAGGAGCTCCAGGAACCGCTCCGGTGCGCGGGTGACGTCGAACGGCACCACGACCAGTCGGCCGCCGTGCAGCAGCGGCCCCCAGATCTCCCAGACCGAGAAGTCGAAGGCGTAGGAGTGGAAGAGCGTCCAGACGTCCTCGGCGGAGAAGTCGAACCAGTGCCGGGTGGCGTCGAACAGCCGCACCACGTTGCGGTGCGGGACCACCACGCCCTTGGGCTTCCCGGTGGATCCGGAGGTGTAGATGACGTAGGCGGCGCTGTCGGGTGCGACGGTGACCACCGGATCCGTGTCCGGCAGCCCGGCCAGGTCGGCGGTGTCCACCAGGAGCCGGTCGACCCCGTCCGCGCCCGGCAGATCGCCACTGCGGCGGTCCGTCAGGAGCAGCGCGGGCCGGGCGTCGTCGAGCAGGTGGGCGATCCGGGCGGCCGGGTAGTCCGGGTCGACCGGCAGGTACGCGGCGCCGGCCTTGAGCACGGCGAGGACGGCCACCACCAGCTCGGCCGAGCGCGGCAGCGCCAGCGCCACCAGTTGCTCCGGCCCCACACCCCGCTCGATCAGCGCGTGCGCGAGCCGGTTGGCCCGGGCGTTCAGCTCGCCGTACGTCAGCGCGGCCTCGCCGCACACCACCGCGACCGCGTCCGGCCGCTCCCGCGCCTGGGCCTCGAACAGCGCGGGCAGCCCGGTGGTCTCGGCCGTCGTCGCGGGGACCGGTCCCGCCGGCAGCAGTGCGTGCCGCTCCTCGGTGGAGAGCAGGTCGAGCCGGCTGAGCCGTCGCCGGGGGTCGGCGACCGCCGCCGTGAGCAGGCGCACCCAGCGCGCGATCACCGTCTCGACGGTCGCCCGGTCGTACAGGTCGCGGGCGTACTCGACGAATCCGTCGATCCCCTCGGGGGCGCCGTCCTCGGAGTGCCGTTCGGACATCGAGAAGATCAGGTCGAGCTTGGAGGTGGTCGTGGTCAGATTGACCTCGCCGATCTCCAGCCCGGGCGGGGCAAAGTCGGCCCTCGGGGCGTTCTGGAGCACCAGCATGACCTGGAACAGCGGGTGGTGGGACAGCGACCGGGCCGGGTTGAGGGCCTCGACCAGGTACTCGAACGGCAGCTCCTGGTGGGCGTAGGCGGCCAGCGAGGTGTCCCGGACGCGGCCGAGCAGCTCGGCGAAGGTCGGGTCCCCGCTCGTGTCGGTGCGCAGCACCAGCGTGTTGACGAAGAACCCGACCAGCTCGTCCAGCGCCTGGTCCGTCCGGCCCGCGATCAGACTGCCGACCGGGATGTCCTCACCCGCGCCCAGCTTGCTCAGCAGGGCCGAGAGCCCTGCCTGGAGCACCATGAAGAGGCTGGTGCCGTGCGCGCGGGCGAGCTCGCGCAGGCCCTGGTGCAGCTGCGCGTCCAGTCCGCTGCGCACGAAGTCGCCCCGGTGCGAGGCCATCGCGGGGCGGGGCCGGTCGGTGGGCAGCTGGAGCTGCTCCGGCAGGCCGGCCAGTTGCCCGGTCCAGTAGTCCGCCTGCCGGGCGAACAGGCTGTCCCGGTCGGCGGCGTCGCCCAGCAGTTCGTGCTGCCACAGCGTGTAGTCGGCGTACTGGACGGCCAGCGCCTCCCAGGACGGCTCCTCGCCTCGGCGGCGCGCCGCGTAGGCGGCGGTCAGGTTCTGCGCCAGCGGGCCGAGCGACCAGCCGTCGCCCGCGATGTGGTGGACCACCAGCAGCAGGACGTGCTCGTCCGGCGCCAGTTCGAACAGTTCGGTGTGCAGCGGCAGGTCGGTGCCCAGGTCGAACTGGCAGGCCAGCGCCGTGGCCAGGACGGCGTCCAGCTCCGCTTCGGTGGTGCGACGCAGGTGCAGCCGGGGGCGGGCCGCCACGACGTCCAGCACCTGCTGGTACGGCACGCCGTCCACGGCCGGGAAGAGCGTGCGCAGGCTCTCGTGCCGGGCCACCACGTCCGCCAGCGCCGCCGTGAGCGCCTCGCGGTCGAGCGGTCCGGTCAGCCGCCAGGCCAGCGGGATGTTGTAGTTGGCGCTGGCGCCCTCCAGCTGGTGCAGGAACCACAGCCGGCGCTGGGCGAACGACAGCGGGGTCTTCTCCGGGCGCGGGTAGGGCGCCAGGGCCAGCTGGGCGCGGCGGGCGCCGGCGAGGGCGGCGGCCAGCGCGGCCGGGGTCGGGGACTCGAACAGGGTGCGTAGCTCCAGCTCGACCCCGAGGGTCGCGCGGACCCGGGCGGCCAGCCGGGTGGCGAGCAGGGAGTGCCCGCCGAGGTCGAAGAAGCTGTCCTCGACGCCGGCCTCGGCCACCCCGAGGACCTCGGCGAACAGCTCGCAGAGGATCTGCTCCTGCGGGGTGCGCGGTGCGCGGCCGGCTCCTGCTCCCGCCGAGACGAGTTCCGGTGCGGGCAGCGCCCGGCGGTCGAGTTTCCCGTTGGTGGTCAGCGGCAGCGCGTCCAGCTCGACGAACGCCGAGGGCACCATGTACTCGGGCAGCCGCTCGCGCAGGTACGCGCGCAGCTCGGCCGAGCGCGGGGCCGCGTCGGCCGCGGGCACCAGGTACCCGACCAGCCGGGTGTCGTCGGCGCGGTCCTGCCGGGCGAGGACGGCGGCCTGGGCGACGCCGGGGTGCGCGGCCAGGGCCGCCTCGATCTCGCCGAGCTCGATCCGGAAGCCGCGGACCTTCACCTGCTGGTCGGCCCGGCCGACGAAGCTCAGGCTGCCGTCCGTGGCCCTGCGCACCACGTCGCCGCTGCGGTACATCCGGCTGCCCGCCGGCCCGTACGGGTCGGCGACGAAGCGCCCGGCGGTCAGGCCCGGCCGGTTCAGGTAGCCGCGCGCCAGCCCGGCGCCCGCCACGTACAGCTCGCCCGCCACGCCCGGGGCCACCGGCCGCAGGTGGGGGTCCAGCACGTAGGCGCGCAGGTCGGGGATGGCGGCGCCGACCACGCTGGCCGCCCCCGCGGTCGCGGCCGAGCAGTCGAGCGCCGCGTAGGTGACGTGCACGGTGGTCTCGGTGATGCCGTACATGTTGACCAGCCGCGGCGCGTCGTCCGGGTGCCGTTCGTACCAGGCCGCCAGGCGGGCGGGCTCCAGGGCCTCGCCGCCGAACACGACGGTCCGCAGGGCGAGTTCGCACGGGTGCTCGGCTTCCGCCTGCATCAGCTGGTAGAAGGCGGACGGCGTCTGGTTGAGCACCGTCACCCGCTCGCGGGCGAGGAGCTCCAGGAACCGGCCGGGCGAGCGGCTGGTCTCGTAGTCCACGACCACCAGCCGGCCGCCGTACAGCAGCGGGCCCCACAGTTCCCAGACCGAGAAGTCGAAGGCGTAGGAGTGGAAGAGCGTCCACACGTCCTCGGCGGAGAAGTCGAACAGCGCCCGCGTGGTGCCGAACAGCCGCACCACGTTGCGGTGCGGGACCACCACGCCCTTGGGCTTCCCGGTGGAGCCCGAGGTGTAGATGACGTACGCCGGGTGACCGGGATCGACGGCGACGGCGGGGTCCGTGTCCGGCAGGCCGTCCAGGTCGGCGGTGTCCAGCAGGAGCCGGTCCACGGACTCCGCGCCGGGCAGGTCACCGATCTGACGGGTCGTCAGCAACAGTGCGGGGCGGGCGTCCTGGAGCAGGTAGGAGATCCGGGCCGCCGGGTACGCCGGGTCGACCGGCACGTAGGCGCCGCCGGCCTTGACCACCGCGAGCACCGCGACGACCAGGTCCGCCGAGCGCGGCAGGGCCAGGGCCACCAGCCGCTCCGGACCCACGCCCCGGTCGATCAGCGCGTGCGCGAGCCGGTTGGCCCGGGCGTTCAGCTCGCCGTACGTCAGCACGGCCTCGCCGCACACCACCGCGACCGCCGCAGGGTCGGCCCGCACCCGCTCCTCGACGAGCGCGGTGATGGTGCTCTGCGGAGTGTCGTCCTCGGCACCCGCCGCGGACGGCAGCAGTTCGCGCAGTTCGTCCGGCGACAACACGTCGATCCGGCCGATCCGGCCGTCCGGGTCGACGGCCACGGCCCGGAGCAGCCGCAGCCAGCGCTCGACGAGGTCCGCCGCGGTGGCCTCGTCGAAGAGGTCGGTGCTGTACTCCAGCACGCCCGACAGGCCGTCCTCGCCGGGCCGTTCGGTCAGGATGAAGGTCAGGTCGCACTTGGCCGTACCGGTGTGCACCAGATCGGTCGTCACCCGCAGCCCCGGCAGGTCGAAGGTGCCCGTGGGCGCGTTCTGCAGGGCGAGCATGGTCTGGAAGAGCGGGTGGTGGGCGAGCGACCTGGTCGGGTTCACCGCCTCCACCAGCTGCTCGAACGGCAGGTCCTGGTGGGCGTACGCGGCCAGCGCGCCGGCCCGGACCCGGCCCAGCAGTTCGGTGAAGGTCGGGTCGCCGGTCAGGTCGGTGCGCAGCACCAGCGTGTTGACGAAGAACCCGACCAGCTCGTCCACGGCCTCGTCGGTGCGCCCGGCGATCGGCGTGCCGATCGGTACGTCGGTGCCGGCGCCGAGCTTGCCGAGCAGGGCGGCCAGCCCGGCCTGGAGCACCATGAACAGGCTGGCGCCGCCGCCCCGGGCGAGCTCGCGCAGGCCCTGGTGCAGTTCGGCGTCGAGCCGGACCGGCAGTTGCGCTCCCCGGAAGGACATCGCGGCCGGCCTGGGCCGGTCGAAGGGCAGCTCGGTCTGTTCCGGCAGCCCCGCGAGCCGCTGCGACCAGGAGGCGAGCTGCCGGCTCTGGAGGCTGTCCGGATCGCTCTCCGCGCCGAGCAGCTCCCGCTGCCACAGGGTGTAGTCGGCGTACTGGACGGGCAGTCGGGCCCACTCGGGCTTCCCGCCCGCCGCCCGTGCGGCGTACGCGGCGGTCAGGTCCCGCGCCAGCGGGCCCATCGACCAGCCGTCGCCCGCGATGTGGTGCACCACCAGCAGCAGGGCGTGCTCGTCCGCGCCCAGCTCGAACAGCTCGGTGCGCAGCGGGGGCTGGGCCGCCAGGTCGAAGCCGTGCCGGGCCGACTCCGCCAGCCGCTTCGGCAGGTCGCCCGCGGCGACCGCGGTGACGCGCAGCCGGGGCCGGGCGGCGTCGGGGTCCAGCACCCGCTGGCACGGCTCGCCGTCGACCACCGGGAAGACGGTGCGCAGGCTCTCGTGCCGCTCGACGACGTCGGCCAGTGCGGCTTCCAGGGCCCGCCGGTCGAGGTCCCCGGACAGGCGCAGGGCCAGCGGCACGTTGTAGGTGGCGCCGGGCCCCTCCATGCTGTGCAGGAACCACAGCCGGCGCTGCGCGAAGGACAGCGGCACCGTGTCGGGCCGCTCGCGTCGCGACAGCGCGGGCCGCGCCCGGCCTGCCCGGTCCACGGTCGCCGCCAGGCCCGCGACGGTCGGCGCGTCGAACAGGTCGGCCAGGGCCAGCTCCACGCCGAGCACCGAGCGGGCCCGGGCGATCAGCCGGGTGGCCAGCAGCGAGTGCCCGCCGAGGTCGAAGAAACTGTCGTCCGCGCCGACCCCGGACACGCCGAGGACGTCGGCGAAGAGGCCGGCGAGCACCTGCTCGGCCGCGCTGCGCGGGGCCCGTCCGGCGGTGACCGGCGCCGGGCCGGGGGCCGGGAGCGCCTGGCGGTCGAGCTTGCCGTTGGGCGTCAGCGGGAGCCCGTCCAGCAGGACGAACGCGCCGGGCACCAGGTGCTCCGGCAGCCGTTCGCGCAGGTGGGCGCGGAGCCCGTCCGGCTCGACCCGCTCCCCGGCGGTCGGGACGACGTAGGCGACCAGCCGGGGCTCGTCCTCGGTACGCACCACGGCGGCGGCCCGAGCGACCTGCGGGTGCTCGGCGAGGACGGCCTCGACTTCGCCGAGCTCCACTCGGAAGCCGCGGACCTTGACTTGGTCGTCGGTCCGGCCGAGGAA
>NZ_JBHWIJ010000310.1:0-9922 GCF_042732255.1 Kitasatospora sp. NPDC059803
CGGCGGATCAGCGCGCGGCGTTGGGCGCCCGGCTGGGCGTGCCGGCGAAGCGTCCTCGTACTGGGCCGTACTTGGGCGTTTCGCCGGTGCGTCCAGGCGGGATGCCCGGCGTCGCGCGCCCGGCGGGAATTGTCAGACACGCCCTACGGGCGCTCGCCGCGCTCGTAGCGGCCGACGACCTCTTCGGTCGGGCCGTCCATGATCAGCTCGCCGGCCTCGATCCAGATCGTCCGCTCGCAAACCTCGCGGATCGAGCTGTTGTCGTGGCTGACCAGGAAGACCGTACCGGCGGACTTGCGCAGTTCGTCGATCCGCTTCTTGCTGCGCTGCTGGAACGCCTGGTCGCCGGTGGCCAGCGCCTCGTCGATCAGCAGCACGTCGTGGGTCTTCGCGGCAGCGATGGCGAAGCGCAGGCGGGCACCCATGCCGGAGGAGTACGTGCGCATCGGCAGCGAGATGAAGTCGCCCTTCTCGTTGATGCCGGAGAACTCGACGATGTCCTCGTAGCGGCTGCGCACGTCGGCCGGCGCCATGCCCATCGCCAGGCAGCCGAGGATGACGTTGCGCTCACCGGTGAGCTCGTTCATCAGCGCCGCGTTCACGCCCAGCAGCGAGGGCTGGCCGTTGGTGTAGATGCCGCCCTTCTCGGTCGGCAGCAGGCCCGCGATGGCGGCCAGCATGGTCGACTTGCCGGAGCCGTTGGAGCCGATCAGGCCGATCGCCTCGCCCTTGTAGGCGGTGAAGCTGACGCCGCGCACGGCGTGCACCTCGCGCACGCCCGCGGAGCGCTTGCGGCTGATGATGCGGCTCATCGCCGAGGTGGCGCTGCCCTTGCCGGAGCCGGCGCCGTGCACCCGGTAGACGATGTGCACGTCGTCGACGACGACGGTGGGCTCGCGGGCGACATCCGCGTCCCGGACGGTGTCCAGCTTGCTCAGTTCGACGTCAGCCACGGCCGTACTCCTCCTCGGCCTTCCAGAAGAAGACGTATCCGATCACGAACATCACGACCGCCCACCCGATGGCGTAGGTCCACTGGTGGAGCGGGAGTTCCTGGTACGAGGGCTGGTGCTTGTTGTAGATGATCGGCGCGAAGGCGTGCCGCAGCAGGTCCATGTAGACCGAGGCCGGGTTGAGGGCCATCAGCGTCTGGATGTACTTGGGCCACTCCTGGATCTTGTCCTGGATGCTGAACATCACGCCGGACAGGAACATCCAGGCCCGCATCACGAAGGGGATCAGCTGGGAGATGTCGCTGGTCTTGGAGCCGAGCCGCGCCATGACCAGGGCGATGCCCGTGTTGAACATCATCTGCAGCACCAGGGCCGGGATGATCAGCAGCCAGGTCCGGCCCGGCTTGATGCCGCTGACCAGCACGGTGCCGACCAGCACCACCATCGAGATCAGCAGCTGCTGGAGCTGGATCACGGTGAACGCGATCGGCAGCGAGGCCCGGGGGAAGTGCAGCGCGCGGATCAGCCCGAGGTTGTCGGCGATCGCCCGGGTGCCGGACTGCACCGCGTTCTGGGTGAACTGGAAGACGAAGACACCGATGCAGAGCCAGGCGATGTAGGTGTCCGGCGGGAAGTTGTCCTTGCTCTTCAGGATCACACCGAAGACCAGGTAGAACACCGCGCAGTTCAGCAGCGGCGTCACGACCTGCCACAGCTGGCCGAGCTTGGCGTCGGTGTACTGGGCCACCAGGCGGGCGGTGGCGAAGGCCCAGATGAAGTGGCGCCGGGCCCAGAGCTGCTTGGTGTAGGCAATCAGGCCGGGCCGCCTGCCGCTCACGGCCAGGCCGTACTTGTCCGCAAGCTGCTTGGGGGTCAGGCCCGCGTCCACCCCCCTGGGGGATGAGAGGCTGACGGGTTCACTCACTGTCGACACATTCGTCCTTCACGCGGGATCGGTCGGGGCGGCCGGTCGACGGGGGTCCGCCGGCCTTGCGCCGATGGGGATCCACTGGATCACGGGGAGAGTCCGGCCGGTGTGTGGTCACCGGCCGCAGCGATCGATCATTCGATCAGATGACCGGTGGCCGGCCCAGCCTGGTCAATCGCCAAACGGTACGCCATCGCATGGGCCGCCGCGGACCGCAGGGTTCGCGCCAGCCCGCCCGGAACCCGCCCCACCAGGCCTTCAGCGCCTCCGAGGAGGGGCGGCGGGCCAGGGTCAGCAGGAACCAGGTTCCCAGATAGAGAGGCACCAACAGGGCCGGAAGGTTCCGTCTGGCGAGCCAAACCCTGTTACGGGCGATGTTGTGGAAGTAGGTGGCGTGCCGGGCGGGCGAGGTCGTCGGGTGGTGCAGCACCACGTCCGCGCGGTAGTCGATGGCCCAGCCGGCGTCCGCCGCGCGCCACGCGAGGTCGGTCTCCTCGTGGGCGTAGAAGAACTCCGCGGGCAGCTGCCCGGCCTGCTCGAACACCGCGCAGCGCACGGCGGTCGCGCCGCCCAGGAAGGTGGTCACCCGGGACGAGCGCAGCGGGTCGCTGGCGCGCAGCCGGGGGACGTGCCGGCGCTGGGTCACGCCGGTGTCGGGGTCGGCGATCCGAAAGGCCACGATGCCCAGCTCCGGGTCGGCGGTGAAGGCCTCGCGCAGCAGGCGGGCCGAGTCGGTGCGCGGCAGGTGCCCGTCGTCGTCCAGGAAGAGGACGGCGTCCACGTCCCGGCCGTCGCAGCCGAACAGCTCGATGCCGACGTTGCGCCCGCCCGGGATGCCGAGGTTCTCCGGCAGCTCGACGCTGCGCACGCCCTCCGGCAGCGGCGGCAGCTCGGCGCCCTGGCCCACCACGGCCAGCTCGACCGCCGCGCCCTCCTGGGCGCGCACCGAGTCGATCAGGGCGGCCAGTTCCTCGGGGCGGTTGCCCATGGTGATGATGACGGCTCCGAGGCGGAAGCTCTCCGCGCTGGTCGGGGCGCTCATCGCAGCCTGCTGGAGAGGACGATGCTCAGCAGGTGCAGCACGGTCTGCAGCATGGCGATCGCCGCCAGCGCCACCACCGCGATCCGGGTGAAGAACAGCCCGCCGTGGACGGCGTCGGCGATCCCGGCCGCGAGGATCAGCAGCGAGGCCTCGACCGCGCCGACCAGGCGGTGGAACTTCAGGAAGGAGGCCGCCCGGCGGGCCTTGGCCACCGAGGACGAGCGCGGCACCGCGGCGCTGTCCTCGACCGCCGTCAGGCCGCTGCGGGCCCGGGCCACGTCCACCAGGTCCGTCTCGGACTTGATCAGGATCGCGCCGAGCGCGGCCAGCGTGCCCAGGAACGCCCACTCCCAGTGCGAGCCGCCGCCCTCGCGGTGCAGCAGGTCGGTGGCGCGCAGGCCCAGCCCGGTGAGCAGGGCCGCCTCGGACATGTAGTGGCCGACCCGGTCCAGGTAGACGCCGGTGAGCGAGGTCTGCCGGCGCCAGCGGGCCACCTCGCCGTCCACGCAGTCCAGCAGCAGGTAGACCTGGATCAGCAGGGCCCCCAGGACCGCGCCCGCGATGCCCGGTACGACCAGCGCGACGCCGGCCAGGACGCCGGTGAACATCATCAGGTACGTCAGGCCGTTCGGCGTGATCGCCGTCACGGTGGAGAGCACGCGGGTGATCCGCAGCGAGATCCGCCGCATGTACAGGCGCCCGGCCCAGTGCTCGGCGCTGCGGCGCTGGAGCATGCCCTCCGGGTGGATCACCGCGCGCAGTTCCTCGATCGAGGGCCGGCGGGTCAGGTCCACCGGGGGCCGCTCGGCGCCCGTGGTGGAGGGGTCAGCTGTTGACGGCTTGGACATAGTCGGCGTACGCGTCCCTGATTGCTGAGGGGGAGAGGTCGAGGTGCTCAAGGATGGTGAAGCGCCCCGGGCGGGTGTTCGGAGCGTAGTGCACCGCGTCGGTGAACTCCGCCTCGGTGAAACCGATCTGAGCTGCGGTCACCGGCAGTCCATGGCTCGCCAGGCGCTCCACGATCAGACCGGTCAGCTCGCGCTCGCCCCGCAGGAAGCTGGCGAACGCGGCGCCGAGGCCGACCTGTTCGCCGTGCTGGGCGGAACGCTTGGGGTACAGCACGTCCAGAGCATGCGAGATCTCGTGGCAGGCACCCGAGGAAGGCCGGGTGCTGCCCGCGATGTTCATCGCGATGCCGGACAGTACCAGGGCTTCCGCGAGGGCCGTGAGGAGGTCCTGATCCTGAGTGTTACCTGGGTGCCGCAGCAGGTTCTCGCCGGCCGAGCGGGCCATCGCCACGGCCAGTCCGTCCACCGGCTCGCCGGTGACCGCGTGCGACAACTCCCAGTCCGCGCAGGCGGAGATGTTGGAGACCACGTCGCCGATGCCGGCTGCCACGAAGCGCGGCGGGGCCTGCCGGATCACGTCCAGGTCGACGATGATGCCGATCGGGCTGGGCACCCCGTAGGAGCCGCGGCCGGCGTCGTTGTCGAGCGTGGAGACCGGCGAACAGATGCCGTCGTGGGCCAGGTTGGTGGCGACCGCGACCAGCGGCAGGCCGACTCGGGCGGCGGCGTACTTGGCGGCGTCGATGATCTTGCCACCGCCGAGGCCGACCATCGCGTCGTAGTGTCCGCCGCGCACCGACTCGGCCAGGCGCACCGCGCTGTCCAGGCTGCCGTCGTCGACGTTGTACCAGTCGGCGCCGGGCAGGGCCGGCTCCAGGCGCCGGCGCATCGCCGCGCCCGAGCCGTTGCTGATCGCCACCGCGATCCGGCCCGAGGCGGACAGCCGCTGGTCGGCGAGGATGCCGCCGAGCGCGTCCAGCGCGCCCGGGCGGACCTCGACGAACAGCGGCGACGGAACCAGCCGGGTCAGTACTGGCACGCGATCTCCCGCGCCTTCGCCAGGTCGTCGTGGTTGTCGACCTCGACCCAGGAGACCTCGCCGATCGGCTGCACGTCGATCCGCAGGCCGCGGTCGACCATCTCCTGGTAGCCGTCCTCGTAGTACAGCTGCGGGTCGCGCTCGTAGGTGGCGCGCAGCGCGTCGGTCAGGTCGGCGGCGGCGGCGGGGTTGATCACGGTGACGCCGATGTACTCGCCGGTGGCCTCGGTGGGGTCCATCAGCTTGGTGATGCGGCGCATGCCGGCGGCCGGGTCGACGACGACCTTCATCTCCTCGTCGGCGAGCTTCTTCACCGTGTCGAGGGCCAGCAGGATGCCGGGGGCGGTGCCGGCCTCGACGAGGCGCTGGTTGCCCTCCAGCATGGTGCGCTGCACGGACGACGGGTGCACGGTGTCGCCGTTGGCCAGCAGCAGGCCCTCGGCGAAGAGCTCGCGGGCGCACCAGAGCGAGTACGCGTTGTTCCACTCCTCGGCCTTGTCGTTCTCGACCAGGTGGAGCTTGACGCCGTACTTGCTCTCCAGGGCGTCCTTGCGGTCGTACACCGCTTCCTTGCGGTAGCCGACGACGATCGCGGCCTCACGGATGCCGACCTCGGCGAAGTTGCCGAGGGTGAGGTCCAGCACGGTCCGCTCCCCGTCGACCGGCACCAGCGCCTTGGGCAGGGTGTCGGTGTACGGGCGCAGCCGGCGGCCGGCGCCGGCTGCCAGAACGAGGCCGATCATGCGGGGTCTCCTGATCCGTCGTGCGGTGCGCGGGGCGGTGCGCGCGGGGTGCTGGGGCACCGGCTTTCCGTCCGGCCGGGCCGCGAATCGGCGCGCCGGTGCCGCCGCGAGTGCGGGCACCGTGCCGTAAGCGATGGTAGGCGACCCGGGCGGCCGACCCGAACGCGGCCGGGGGCCGCGAGGTGACGGGAGGGTGGCGAAGCGGTGATCGAACGCGGGGGCGAGGCGATGATCGAACGAGGGGGCGAAGCGGTGATCGAACGCAACTCGAACGAATGCCGAACAATTCTGCTATTCCGATGACCCTTCCGGGAGCGACTTGGACCCATCTGTGCCCGGAATCGACCTGCGGACGGTCATGATCCGCCCGGTTGTGCGTGGGACCCGTCCCCACCGCCACCCATACGGCAGACTGGAGCCCGACGCCGGCGCCGGTGCCCCCGCTGCGTCCGCTGCACCCGGTGTACCGGACGTACCCCGATGCTTCCGTTGCTCCCCCCTCCCGAAAGAGGCCCCATGCCCCAGAGCCTGCCGACCAACCCGACACACTTCGACTCCGAGATCGACACCGGTCTCGACGTCGAGACGGACGTGACGGTCGCCCCGGGGGCCTCGACCGGGACCGCCGACGCCGGTCCCGAGATCCTGCTGGAACTGGTCGACGACGAGGGCGTCACCACCGGCACCGCCGAGAAGCACTGGGCACACCAGCAGCCCGGCCGGCTGCACCGCGCGTTCTCGGTCTTCCTCTTCGACCGCCAGGGGCGGCTGCTGCTCCAGCGGCGGGCACTCGGCAAGTACCACTCCCCCGGCGTCTGGTCGAACACCTGCTGCGGCCACCCGTACCCGGACGAGCCCCCGTTCGTCGCCGCCGCCCGACGCACCGCCGAGGAGCTCGGCATCGCGCCGGCACTGCTCTGCGAGGCGGGTACGGTCCGTTACGACCTGCCGGACGAGGCCACCGGGCTGATCGAGCGGGAGTGGAACCACCTGTTCGTCGGGCTGGTGACCGCGCCCGTCGAGCCCAACCCCGACGAGGTGGACGACTACGCCTTCGTGACCGCGCAGGAACTGCGGGAGCTGCGCGCCGAGCGGCCGTTCTCGGTGTGGTTCGAGACGGTCTTCGAGGCGGCGCTGCCGGGGATCCGGGAGATCGCCGGGCGGGACTGGTAGGCGGGCGGGACCGGTCGGCGGGCCCGCGGCGCTCAGTCGTCGGTCTCCGGGGGGACGGGCAGCGAGGCCCAGATGACCTTGCCGCCCTCCCCCGTCCGCTCCACGTCGCACACCCCGCCGGCCTGCAACGTCACGCTCTTCACCAGCAGCAGGCCGCGGCCACCGGTCCGCCCGGTGTCGCTCTCCAGCGCCTTCGGCCGGTACGGGTCACCGTCCTCGACCGACACCCGGACCCAGCCCCGGCGGACCGCCAGCTCGGTCGTCACCTCCGGCGACAGCTTCGCCGCGTGCGTCACCGCGTTGCTCACCAGCTCCGAGACGATCAGCAGCACGTCGTCCACCAGCTCCTGGTAGCGCACCCCGGCCATCCCCTGGGCCAGCAGGCGGTCACGGACCGCGTGCCGGGTCAGCGGCACCGAGGCCTCCTCGGCCGGCACCGGGAAGCGCCACACGCCCTCGACCGGTCCGGCGGGTGCGCGTTCCGGCCCGGTGCGTTCCGGCCCGGTGCGTCTTGGCTCGGCGGGTGCGCGCTCCGCTCCGGCGCGTCTCGGCTCGGCCTTCGCCGCCCCGCTGATCTGCTCCACGTCCAGCCGCCCTTCGTCCGCGACCCGGGAGTGTCCGCGACCCGGGAATCAGGCGTTCCGCTCATGGCGCCCTCGATCCACAGAGGCTAGGAGAGGCACCGCCGGGACCGTGGCACCGTCGACAACTTGCCCGTGTCGGACCGCTTCCGGCCGGAACGGACCGCGGCCGCCGCCGGGGTCGACCGTTTCCTTCGCGCTCGCCACCGCTTCGGCCGGGGTTCGCGCACCGTGGCGACCCATCCCAGCCAGCCCGACCACCCCGACCGACCCGGACATCCCCCCACCCGGGGAAACGCAGGTGAGAAGCACTCCAGAACCCTGGTAATGTTCTCTCTGTCGCCGAGGGGGCGAGAAAAACCCCGAAGCACACACCCTGTCCGGGTGGCGGAATGGCAGACGCGCTAGCTTGAGGTGCTAGTGCCCTTTATCGGGCGTGGGGGTTCAAGTCCCCCCTCGGACACAACCGAATTCCCCGTGGGATCCGAAAGGAACCCGCGGGGAATTTCTTTTTCCCGGCGCGCCGTCGCCATCCACGGGTTCTCTCGGGTTCTCTCGAGTTCTCGCAGGTCCTCTCGGGTTCTCCGTGCGGACCGGGTGGCCGCTGCGGCGCTCGCGACCCCCGCAACCGCTGTGACCCAGGCGACTTCTGCGGCTGTCGTGACCCGGAAAGCGGACACGAGATGGCAACGATCGGACAGTTTGAGCTTCCCTTGAGGTATTCGCCCGTTTTGGCCCCATAGGCTGTCTCCGTTTGTCCGGAAACCAGCGTAAAAACCACGACACCACCCGATGAAACCCCGAGCGAGAGGACCGATACGTTGAGTGAGCCAGAGTCTCCGACGGCATCACATCAGAACTACCGGCGATCGCTCGGCACCATCAGCCTCACCGCCGTGGGGCTCGGATCGATCATCGGATCCGGGTGGCTGTTCGGCGCCGAGCGCGCCGCCCGGCTGGCCGGCCCCGCGTCGATCCTGGCCTGGGTGATCGGGGCCGCCGTGGCACTGACCATCGCGCTCACCTACAGCGAGCTCGGGTCGATGTTCCCCAAGGCCGGCGGCATGGTCCGGTACGGCCAGTACTCGCACGGCTCGCTGGCCGGCTACCTCGCCGCCTGGGCCAACTGGATCGCCATCGTCTCGGTCATCCCCGGCGAGGCCACCGCCTCCGTCCAGTACATGAGCTCCTGGCACTTCGGCTGGGCACAGGGGCTGTACAACGGCAAGGAACTCACCCTGAGCGGGGTGGCACTGGCCAGCGTGCTGCTGGTCGGCTACTTCATCCTCAACTGGTTCGCCATCACGATGTTCGCCAAGACCAACACGGCGATCACCGTCTTCAAGGTCATCGTCCCGACCCTGACCGCCGGCGCGCTGCTGTTCGCCCACTTCGACACCGCCCACTTCACCGACCACGGCGGCTTCGCGCCGAACGGCTGGAGCGCCGTGTTCACCGCCGTCGCGGTGTCCGGCATCGTCTGGGCCTTCAACGGCTTCCAGTCCCCGCTCAACCTGGCCGGCGAGGCCCGCAACCCCGGCAAGTCGCTGCCCAAGGCCGTCATCGGCTCGATCCTGATCGCCCTGGTGATCTACGTCGCGCTGCAGATCGCCTTCATCGGTGCCATCCCGGCCGCCGACCTGTCGCACGGCTGGAGCAGCCTCGCCTACACCTCGCCGCTCGCCGACCTCGCGATGGTCTGGGGCCTCAACTGGCTCGCCCTGCTGCTGTACGCGGACGCCTTCGTCTCCCCCAGCGGCACCGGCATGATCTACGCCGCCACCACCTCGCGCATGATCCACGGCGTGCAGGAGAACGGCCACCTGCCGAAGATCTTCGGCAAGGTCGACGCCAAGACCGGCATCCCGCGCCCGGCCCTGGTGCTCAACCTGGTGGTCGCCTTCCTGTTCCTCGCGGTCTTCCGCGGCTGGGGCTCGCTGGCCGAGATCGTCTCGGTCGCCACCGTGATCTCGTACGTCACCGGCCCGGTCGCCGTGATGGCGCTGCGCCGCCTCGCGCCGGACCTGCCCCGGCCGGTCCGGCTGCGGGCCATGCCGGTCATCGCGCCCGTGGCGATGGTGTTCGGCTCGCTGGTCCTGTACTGGGCCCGCTGGCCGCTCACCGGCAAGGTCATCCTGCTGATGGCCGCCGGTCTGCCGATCTGGGCCTGGTACGAGCTGCGCAAGCCGTGGGCCGAGCTGAAGCCGCACCTGAAGGCGGGCGCCTGGATGGTCGCGTACCTGTTCGTGATGGCCGGCGTCTCCTGGGCCGGCAGCACCGACTTCGGCGGCCAGGGCTACCTGCCCGAGGGCTGGGACCTGCTGGTCGTCGCGGCCATCGCGCTGGCCTTCTACCACTGGGGCGTCGCCAGCGCATGGGCCAACCCGTCCCTGGCCGCCGTCCGGCGCGAGCTGGCCGAGGAGGCTGCGGCCGCCGAGGGCTCCGACGGCTCTGCGGGCTCCGCGGGCTCCGGCCAGGAGCCGCGGGAGGCCTCGCGGGCCTGAGGGAGCGCACAAAGCCGCATCTGGGGCGGGGGGTTTGGTGAGCGCCCGCGAGGGGGTGGGGGGGGGGGCCGCGGGGGGGGGGGGGGGGCGGGGCGAGGCTGACACGCCGCC
>NZ_JBHWIJ010000311.1:0-1000 GCF_042732255.1 Kitasatospora sp. NPDC059803
TCACCCGCCTCAGCGGGTGCGGCGCCGCCCGCCCCGGCTGCGCTCGCCGGTCCGGACGCCGCCCGCGTTCCGTCCGGCCCGGGCCGCCTTCGCCCGCCGGGTCGCGGCCTTCACCCCGCCGGGGCTCTCCCCCGCCTTGACCTGGACCACCCGGGTCGAGGTCTCCAGGGTGCCCTCGCCGACCGAGATCACGCTCCACTCGACCGCGCCCAGCTTGGTCAGCCCGGCCCGCGAGTCGGCCAGCTCCTGCTCGGCACTGTCGCCCTTGAGCGCCAGCATCTGCCCGTGCGGACGGAGCAGCGGCATCCCCCAGCCGGCCAGCCGGTCCAGCGGCGCCACCGCCCGGGCGGTCACCACGTCCACCGCGAGCTTGCCGACCATCTCCTCGGCGCGGCCGCGCAGCACCGTGACGTTCTCCAGCCCCAGCTCCCGGACGACCTCCTCCAGGAAGGTGGTCCGCCGCAGCAGCGGCTCCAGCAGCGTCACCGAGACGTCCGGACGGACCAGCGCCACCGGGATGCCCGGCAGGCCGGCGCCGGAGCCTACGTCGCACAGGGTGGAGCCAGCCGGCAGCAGCTCGGCGAGCACCGCGCAGTTGAGGACGTGCCGGTCCCAGAGCCGGGGCACCTCGCGCGGCCCGATCAGCCCGCGCCGCACGCCCGCGGTGGCCAGCAGCTCGGTGTAGCGGACCGCGGCGTCGAAACGATCACCGAAGACCTCCCGGGCGACGGCCGGGGCCTCGGGCACCTCGGGCACCTCGGTCGCCTCGACCGCCTCGGCGGCCGGCCCCGCAGCGGCCGGATTCACGTCGTCCGCCCCCGGCCGGCCAGCGGCCGCGTTCTCCGTGTCCATCTCGACCTCTCCGATCCCCGGATCCACCGACCCGCTCTCCGCACAGTTTCACGTGAAACATCTCGCGCCGGGCCCACGCCCCGCGAATGGACGACGACCCCCCCCCCACGCAGCGGGACGGGTCGCGTCCGGGGTATCCCCACCGCCC
>NZ_JBHWIJ010000311.1:1010-3774 GCF_042732255.1 Kitasatospora sp. NPDC059803
CCCGCCGCCCCCCGCGGCCGGCGGGGCGGCCGGGGGGGGCGGGGGGCGCGCCGCCCCCCGCGGCCGGCGGGGCGGCCGGGGGGGGCGGGGGGCGGGGCGGGCCACCCCCCCGGCCCGCGGGGGCGCCCGGTCGTCGTACCGCCGGCCTCAGACCGGCAGCACGACCACGCACCGCTCGGGCTCCTCGCCCTCCGACTCGCTGCGCAGACCGGCGGCCGCGACCGCGTCGTGGACGACCTTGCGCTCGAAGGGCGTCATCGGCCGCAGCTTGACCTGCTCGCCACTGCTCTTCGCCTGCTCGGCGGCCTCGGCACCGAGCGCGGCCAGCTCGGAGCGCTTGCGGGCCCGGAAGCCGGCAATGTCCAGCATGAGGCGGCTGCGCTCCCCGGTCTCCCGGTGGACAGCCAACCGGGTCAGCTCCTGCAGCGCCTCCAGCACCTCGCCGTCCTGGCCGACCAGGCGCTGCAGCGCGCGGTCGTTGCCCTCACCGACGATGGAGACCAGGGCGCGGTCGCCCTCGACGTCCATGTCGATGTCACCGTCGAGGTCGGCGATGTCGAGCAGACCCTCCAGGTAGTCCGCCGCGATGTCGCCCTCCTGCTCCAGTCGGGCGATGACGTTCTCGTCGGTGCTGGCGGCGGCCTCGGCCTCGACGGCGGAGGTGGTGCCTTCCGTCACTGATGGACTCCTTCGGAGATGGGCCCAGATTGGTGGGCCGGGAACGAAGCTCTGCGCGCTGTCACAACGGATCCAGGGCCGGTCAGGACTTCTTCTTCGGCCGCTGGCCGCCACGCTTGGGCTGCTGCCGACCGGTGCCCGGCTTGGCCGCGCCGGGCTTGGCCGGGCCCTGCTGGGCGGCCGCCGGCTTGGCGCCGGAGTCGGCCGGGACGGTGTCGGCGGGCTCCTCGGCGGGCTCCTCGGCCGGGGCCTCGGTGTCCTTGGTCAGGTCGGCGGTGTGCTGAGCACCGCCCTGCTGGCGCTGCGCCTTGGTCTGCTTGCGGGGCTGCTGGCGGCGTGCCTGCGCCGACTCCTCGACCACGGCGGCCGCCGCCGAGGCGGCGTCGAGGGTCGACTTGGACGGGGGCAGCAGGCCCCAGAGCGCGCCCTTGATCTCCGAACCGTCCGGGTTCAGCCGGCCGGCCTTCTTCAGCCGGACCTGCCGCTCGTCCCACGCCTTGCTGCCCGGGGTCGGGTTGTTGTGGATGACGATCAGCTGCTGGCCCATCGACCAGACGTTGGTGGTCAGCCAGTAGACCAGGACACCGACGGGGAAGTTGATGCCCATCACGGCGAACATCACCGGGAAGACGTACATCAGCATCTTCTGCTGCTGCATGAACGGCGTCTTGACCGTGAGGTCGACGTTCTTGGTCATCAGCTGGCGCTGGGTGATGAACTGCGAGAGCGACATCATGATGATCATCACCGCGGTGACGATCTTGACGCTGGTCTCGTGGCTGCTGACGAAGGTCGCCGAGAGCGGGGCACCGAAGATGTGCGCCTTGCCGGCGCTCAGCAGCAGGTCGCCGTGGATGACGCCGATCTGCTCGCTCTTGGCGACCTTGGCGAGCACGCCGTAGAGGGCGGTGAAGAACGGCGCCTGCACGATGATGGGAAGGCAGCTGGAGAACGGGTTGGTACCCGCCTCCTTGTACAGCTTCATCATCTCTTCGGACTGGCGCTGCTTGTCGTTCTTGTAGCGCTCCTGGATGGCCTTCATCTTCGGCTGGATCGCCTGCATGGCCCGGGTCGCCTTGATCTGCTTCACGAAGAGCGGGATCAGGCAGATCCGGATGACGACCACCATCGAGGCGATGGCCAGACCCCAGGCCCAGCCACCGTCCGGGTCGAAGATGTTGCTGTACAGCGAGTGGAACTGGACGATGATCCAGGACACCGCTGTGTACAGGGGATTCAGGAAGGAGAAGGTCACCGGTCAGGCTCCTTGGACATGTGGATTGGCCCCTCGGGGCCAATGGTCGCCGGGCCCTCGGGGTCCGGACCGGCGGGGGTCGTGGTCACCGGCTGTCCGGTGGCGGACCGGCTGCTCAGCCAGTCTCGCAGCCGCCGGTGCCACACCGGATGCTTGCGCGGCGGAACGTGATCGACCCCGCCGGGCGTCCACGGATTGCAGCGCAGGATGCGCCACACGGTCAGTCCGCCGCCCTTGACCGCCCCGTGCACCTTCACGGCCTCGTAGCCGTAGTGCGAGCAGGAGGGGTAGTAACGGCAGACCGGACCGAGCAGTGGGCTGATGGTCCACTGGTAGACCCTGATCAAACCCATCAGCAGGAACTTCATCGTCCTGCTCCCGTCGGCGCCGTCGTGGCGGGCTCCACCTTCAGCAACCGTTTCAGCGCCGCGTCCAGGTCACGTTCGAGGTCCTGGTACGAGGCGGTCGCGGCCTGGGGCAGCGCACGCACCACTATCAGGCTACCGGCGGGCAGCCTGGAGAGACGATCACGAACGAGGTGCCGCAACCGGCGCTTGACCAGGTTGCGAACGACCGCCGGGCCGACGGCCTTGCTCACGACGAAACCCGCACGCGCCGAAGGAGTCCCCTCGGCGACGTGCGGGCGGGAGTCGCTGGTCCGGTCGGTCTGCCCCTTGGGGTCGTCTTCTCTGCTGAGATGGACGACCAGAAGGGGCCGGCCGGCCCGGGGGGGGGGGGGGGGGGCGGGAGGGGAGGGGCAGGGGCGGGGGCGCCCGCGGGCCGGAGGGACCAGGACCACACCAGAGCACCGAGGAGAGAGATCACTCGGGG
>NZ_JBHWIJ010000311.1:3784-9884 GCF_042732255.1 Kitasatospora sp. NPDC059803
CCCCACCGCCCCCCCCCGCGCGCCGGGGGGGCCCCCGCGCGGGCCGGGGCGGGGGCGCGGCGCGGCCCGGCGTGGACGCCCCGGGCGGGAGTTCTTACTCGGATAACCCCCCACCCTGCCGGCCCCGGCCGGCCCGGCGACCGCGTTTCACTGCGGTCGCGAAGTCCTGGCGCCGCCGCAGCCGATTCTCGGAGGGCAGCACAACAGACTCTGTCGTGGATCAGGCGGACAGGCTGGTGCGGCCCTTGCCACGGCGGGCAGCCAGGATGGCGCGGCCGGCGCGGGTACGCATACGCAGCCGGAAGCCGTGGGTCTTCGCGCGACGACGGTTGTTCGGCTGGAAGGTGCGCTTGCTCACTCGGGGGCTCCTGAGGTGAATCGTAGGATGACGGGGAATCGCTTGGCCGTCACCGTGCGTCCGCGTGATCTCCCCTGATTCGGAAATCCGACCCATCGCCCCAGTTCGGCTGGGGTTCAAGGCAATCCACGGCGCCCGTGCTGCGCGCCTTATGGAGCGGGTGGACCCGCGGACATGCGGCAGCGGCCATCGACAACTCGACCTGGTTACGGTACGCGGGACGGGGTGCGAGGGTCAAACCGGCTTTTTCGAGCGGCCCCCCGAGGGCGTCCGGAGCCCCCTTTGCCCACAGCCTGTGGACAACGACTTGATCCGGCCCTGTTCGCTGACTACCGTTGCAGGACTTGTCTGGTTTGTTCTTCGTGTTCTTCCTCGTGGGGTCGGTCCGCCGGAGACGGACCCGCCGATCCACAGTCTCCTGATCCACCACCCCCTGCTGGAGCCGCGGGGAACCGAGAAAGCGTGCACCAGTGGCTGATGTCAACAGCGACCTCGTCCCGGTCTGGGCGAGAGTCGTCGAGCGGCTGGTCAGCGACCCGGACGTCGGGGAGATGGACAAGCAGTGGGTGCAGCGCACCCAGCCGATGTGGATGATGCACGACACCGCCCTGCTGGCGACCCCCAACGAGCGGGCCAAGCAGGTGCTGGAGGGCCGGCTGCTGCCGCAGCTCACCGAGGCCCTCAGCCGCGAGCTCAGCCGTCCGGTGCGGATCGCCGTGATGGTCGACGCCAACGCCGTCCCGACCACCCCCGCACCCGCCGCCCAGGCCCCGGCCGAGCCGTACCCCGGCCCGACCGAGGAGGATGCCGGCGGCTACGGCGGCCAGGACTACCAGCAGCCGTACGAGCAGGACTACGACCGGCCCCGCTACGACACCGGCGGCTACGAGCAGCGCCCCGCGCCGTACGGCGGTCCGGCGGCCGGACCGGCCTGGCCGGGCTACCCCGAACAGGGCGGGTACCCGGAGCAGGGCGGCGGCTACCCCGAGCAGAACGGGTACCAGGAGCAGGGCGGCTACCCGGAACAGGGCGGCTACCCGGAGCGGCCCCCCGGCTACCGCGAGGCCGACGAGCCGTCCCGGCCGGCGCCGCGCCCGATGCCCGGCCCGCCCTCGACCACCCAGGGCGACCTGTTCGGCGGCGCCTACGGCCCCGGCCCGAACGAGCAGCCCCGCGCCGGCGCAGGCCGCCGCGCCCCCGGCTCACGCCCGGCCGGCGGCCGTCCTGCGGACAAGAACGCGCCGGAGCGCGCCACCGAGCGCCCGGCCGTCCCCGGCGTGCCCGCCCCGCCCGGCGCCCCGCCGGCCGGCGGCTCCCGCAAGGACGAGCCGGCCGCCCGGCTGAACCCCAAGTACCTCTTCGACACCTTCGTCATCGGCGCCAGCAACCGCTTCGCGCACGCGGCGGCGGTGGCGGTCGCCGAGGCTCCGGCCAAGGCGTACAACCCGCTCTTCATCTACGGCGAGTCCGGGCTGGGCAAGACCCACCTGCTGCACGCCATCGGGCACTACTCGCGCAGTCTCTTCCCGGGCACCCGGGTGCGCTACGTGTCCTCGGAGGAGTTCACCAACGAGTTCATCAACTCGATCCGGGACGGCAAGGCGGACACCTTCCGCCGGCGCTACCGGGACATGGACATCCTGCTCGTGGACGACATCCAGTTCCTCGCGAGCAAGGAGTCCACGCAGGAGGAGTTCTTCCACACCTTCAACACCCTGCACAACGCGAACAAGCAGATCGTCCTCTCCTCGGACCGGCCGCCCAAGCTGCTGACCACGCTGGAGGACCGGCTGCGCAACCGCTTCGAGTGGGGCCTGATCACCGACGTCACCCCGCCGGAGCTGGAGACCCGGATCGCGATCCTTCGCAAGAAGGCGATCCAGGAGCAACTCAACGCCCCGGCCGACGTGTTGGAGTTCATCGCGTCCCGGATCACCCGCAACATCCGGGAGTTGGAAGGCGCCCTGATCCGGGTCACCGCCTTCGCCAACCTCAACCGGGCGCCGGTGGACCTGGAGTTGGCCGGGATCGTCCTCAAGGACCTGATCCCGGGCGGGGACGAGGACGCCGGGCCGGAGATCACCGCGCAGGTCATCATGCAGCAGACCGCCGCGTACTTCGGGCTGAGTGTGGACGACCTCTGCGGATCCTCGCGCAGCCGCGTCCTGGTGACGGCCCGTCAGATCGCCATGTACCTCTGCCGGGAGCTGACCGACCTCTCGCTGCCGAAGATCGGCGCGCAGTTCGGCGGCCGCGACCACACCACGGTGATGCACGCGGACCGCAAGATCCGCTCGCTGATGGCCGAGCGCCGGTCGATCTACAACCAGGTCACCGAGCTGACCAACCGCATCAAGAGCTAGCCGCAGGGCCGGTGGTGGGTCCGGCGCCACCTCGGCGCCGTGTCCGGCGCCGAGGTGGCCGGAAAGGGCGTCAGGAGCGATCCTGGCGCCCTTTTCGCACATCCACAGGTGTGCCTCGGGCGCCGGCTGGGCAGAGATGCCGTCGACGGACGTTGCGCCAGTCCACAGCCCGCGCCGAACATCTGACCGGTGATTCGAAAACCGGGGCCGCGCAGGGCAGTTGTCCACAGGCCGGGCGCCTTCCCCGTAGTCCACAGGCCGGGGCGTCCGAAGTTATCCAGAATTCGTCCACAGGCGTGTCGCCGCTACGCTCTTCCGCGCAGGTCAGGTGCCTGTGGACTTGTGCACAACCGTTATCCACAGGCTGTGGACAATTGACGGGCCGCCAATGGGCCATCCGGGTTGTCCACCGGTTGTCCCCAGGGGAGGGGCGGTTATCCCCAGGTTGTCCACAGCATGATCCACAGTTCGACAAGCGTGGGGCGGCGTTCATGCCCTGGTGTGAAAGGCGTCACGTAAAGTTGACCGGCGCCCGTGGATAACCGGGCCGGAATCTGGGGACAGCCCTGGGGATAACCTGTGGATACCCAGCGTGCCCTGTGGGTAACGCTCCGCTGTCCACAGCACGGCGTGTTCGTCCACAGCCGCCGTCCACAGCCGCTGTGGACAAAAAAGTGGGTCTGACCTGCGGAAACGGGGTTATCCACGGTTTCCACAGGCCCTACTACTACCACTACACATTTAGACCCATCGACTCGCTTGAAAGTGGGTGGGCCCCGAATCTGTGGACAACCGCGCCCCGACATCTGTTCGGCTTGCTTCCGCCCGTCTGCCCCGTCTGTCGGCGGAGTACGTCAGACTGTCCTCGGCGACCGGAAGCGGAGTGGCAGAGCTCGGTGGACAGTCCGACCGACGATCAAGATCAGACGAACCAGAGTGCGAGCGGGAGCGCTCGATCCAGGAGGCGGTTACCGGTGAAGTTCCGGGTGGAGCGTGACGTCCTCGCGGAGGCGGTGGCCTGGGCTGCCCGCAGCCTCCCGGCACGGCCGCCGGTGCCGGTGCTGGCCGGCCTGCTGCTGACGGCACAGGACGGCAGCCTGGCGCTGTCCGGCTTCGACTACGAGGTCTCGGCCCGGGTCGAGCTGGAGGCCGACATCGAGGAGGCCGGCACCGTCCTGGTCTCCGGTCGGCTGCTGAACGACATCTCGCGCAACCTGCCGAACCGGCCGGTGGAGATCTCCACCGACGGCCAGCGGGTCAGCGTGGTCTGCGGCAGTTCCCGCTTCACCCTCCCCACCCTCCCGGTGGACGAGTACCCGGCGCTGCCCCAGATGCCGACCGCCACGGGCACCGTCTCGGGCGACGTGTTCGCCTCCGCGGTCAGCCAGGCCGCGGTGGCCGCCGGCCGTGACGACACCCTCCCGGTGCTCACCGGTGTCCGGGTCGAGATCGAGGGCGACCGGATCACCCTGGCCGCCACCGACCGCTACCGCTTCGCGGTCCGCGACCTGCTGTGGAAGCCCGAGCAGTCGGACATCTCGGCCGTCGCCCTGGTGCCCGCCAAGACGCTGCAGGACATCGCCAAGTCCCTGGGCAGTGGCGACACCGTCTCGATCGCGCTCTCCTCGGGTGGCGCGGGCGAGGGCCTGATCGGCTTCGAGGGCGCCGGCCGCCGGACGACCACGCGGCTGCTGGAGGGCGAGTTCCCCAAGTTCCGCAGCCTGTTCCCGACGGAGTTCAGCGCCGTCGCCGCGATCCAGACCCAGCCCTTCCTGGAGGCGCTCAAGCGCGTCTCGCTGGTCGCCGAGCGCAACACCCCGGTGCGGCTCAGCTTCGAGCAGGGCGTGCTGACCCTGGAGGCGGGCTCGGGCGACGACGCCCAGGCCACCGAGCGGATCGACGCCGACCTGGAGGGCGACGACATCTCGATCGCCTTCAACCCGGGCTACCTGGAGGAGGGCCTCAAGGCCATCGACTCCGCCTACGCCCAGCTGAGCTTCACCACCCCGACCAAGCCCGCGCTGCTCAGCGGCAAGGCCTCGGTGGACGCCGAGGAGGACAAGGCGTACCAGTACCTGATCATGCCGGTCCGCCTCTCCGGCTGACCTCGCGGCCGCTGCCCGCAGGCCGTCACCCACAGGCTGTGCACATCGGCTGTGCACAGCCTGTGGGCGTCCTCCCCCGGTCGGCCCGACCACAGGGAGCCGCCACCGCCGCAGCGCGTAGGCTCGGGGCGTGCGGCAACGGCGCCGCCGGCAGGCACGTCACCACAGGTAAGGACTTGGTCATGGAGCTCGGCCTCATCGGTCTCGGCAAGATGGGCGGCAACATGCGCGAGCGGATCCGCCGCGCCGGCCACACCGTCATCGGCTACGACCGCAACCCGGACATCTCCGACGTCGCGAGCCTCCAGGAGCTCGTCTCCAAGCTGCAGGGCCCGCGGGTGATCTGGGTGATGGTCCCGGCCGGCGCCGCCACCCAGGCGACCGTCGACGAGCTCGCCGAGCTGCTCTCCCCCGGCGACGTGGTGGTCGACGGCGGCAACTCCCGCTGGACCGACGACATCAAGCACGCCGAGGCGCTGGCCGCCAAGGGCATCGGCTTCGTCGACTGCGGCGTCTCCGGCGGTGTCTGGGGCCTGGAGAACGGCTACGCCCTGATGTACGGCGGCGACGCCGAGCACGTGGCCCGCGTCCAGCCGGTGTTCGACTCGCTCAAGCCCGAGGGCGACTTCGGCTCGGTGCACGCGGGCGCCGTGGGCGCCGGCCACTTCGCCAAGATGGTCCACAACGGCATCGAGTACGCGATGATGCAGGCCTTCGCCGAGGGTTGGGAGCTGCTGGAGGCCGCCCCCGAGGTCACCGACGTGCGCGAGGTCTTCCGCAGCTGGCAGGAGGGCACCGTCATCCGCTCCTGGCTGCTGGACCTGGCCGTTCGCGCGCTGGACGACGACGAGCACCTGGCGAAGCTGCGCGGCTGGGCCGCCGACTCCGGTGAGGGCCGCTGGACCGTCGAGGCCGCGATCGACCACGCGGTGCCGCTGCCGGCGATCACCGCCTCGCTGTTCGCCCGCTTCGCCTCCCGCCAGGACGACTCGCCGCAGATGAAGATGATCGCCGCGCTGCGCAACCAGTTCGGCGGCCACGCGGTCGAGTCCAAGTAACCCGCACCTCCCCAGAAGGCGAGCGCAGTCCACAGCCATGCACGTCGCGCATCTGTCGCTCGCCGACTTCCGGTCGTTGGGCCCGCGCGCGGGGGGGCGCCCCCCCCCGCGCGCGCGGGGGGTGGCCCCGGGCGGGGCGGGGGGGGGGGGGGGGAGCGGGCCCCCCCCCGGGGGCCCGCCCCGCCCCCCCCATAGCCCCCCCCGCCACGCGAGGCC
>NZ_JBHWIJ010000312.1:0-9823 GCF_042732255.1 Kitasatospora sp. NPDC059803
CCGGCTCGGGCGGGCGTGAGCGTCAGTGGACGTCGCCCATGAGCGTGACGACCCGCTTGCGGTACGTCGCCAGCGCGATGCCGGCGACGATCGCCATGGCGCCCTGGACCGCGAAGTACCAGGTGCTGCCGACCACCTTGTCGCCCAGCACCAGCTGGAAGATGGCGGCCACGCAGTCGCCGGCGGTGACGGCGAGGAACCAGACGCCGACCATCTGGCTGGCGTACTTGGTGGGGGCCAGCTTGGTGGTGACGGACAGGCCGACGGGGGAGAGGGTGAGCTCGCCGACGGTCTGGACCAGGTAGACCATGGCCAGCCACAGCGGGGTGACCTTGGCGTCGCCGGAGGCGGCGCCCATCGCCGCCATCATGACCAGGAAGGACGCGCCGATCATCAGCAGACCGAAGGCGAACTTCATGGTGGTGCTGGGGTTCTTCGACCGGCGGGCCAGGGAGACCCAGAGCCAGGCGAAGACCGGGGCCAGCGCCATGATGTACAGCGGGTTGAGCGACTGGAACCAGCTGGACGGGAAGTTGATCCCGAACAGCGTGGAGGCGGTGTGCTCCTTGGCGAAGACGTTCAGCGTCGAGCCGGACTGGTCGTAGATCATCCAGAACACGGCGGCGGCGACGAAGAACCAGATGTAGCCGCTCATCTTGGACTGCTCGTCCGCGCTGAGGTCCTTGTCGCGCTTCACCTTGGCGAACACGAAGACCGGGATCGCCAGGCCGGCGATGGACAGCGGCCAGACCGCCCAGTCGATGGTGAAGTGGCCGGTGGAGACGACGATGCCGTAGAAGACGACCGCCGCGGCCAGCCAGATGCCGGCCTTGCGGAAGATCTTGCGCTTCTCGTCCGCGCCGATCGGCGAGGTCACGATGTCGCTGGTGGGGCTCAGGTGGCGGGTGCCCAGCAGGAACTGGACCAGGCCGAGCGCCATGCCGATGCCGGCCAGGGCGAAGCCCAGGTGCCAGTCGACCTTCTGGCCGACGGTGCCGACCACCAGCGGGGCGAAGAAGGCCCCGAGGTTGACGCCCATGTAGAAGATCGTGAAGCCGCCGTCGCGGCGCGGGTCGTTCGGGCCGTCGTAGAGGTGGCCGACCATCGTGGAGATGTTGGCCTTGAGCAGGCCCGAGCCCACCGCGATGCAGACCAGACCGGCGAAGAACGCGCCGGTGAACGGCACGGCCAGCAGGAAGTGGCCGGCCATGATGATCGTGCCGCCGATCGCGACCGTCTTGCGGGCGCCGAGGAAGCGGTCGGCGATCCAGCCGCCCGGGAGGGCCAGCAGGTAGACCATGGCCGTGTAGACGCTGTACACGGCGCCGGCGGTCGCCAGCTTCATGCCGAGGCCGCCGTCCGTGACGGAGGCGGTCATGTAGAGCACCAGCAGGGCGCGCATGCCGTAGTAGCTGAAGCGCTCCCACATCTCGCTCAGGAAGAGCGTGGCGAGCCCTCGGGGGTGACCGAGGAAGGTCTTGCCGCTGGGCGAGGCCGGGGTGAGGCCGGCTTCCAGGGTGGTAGACGCCATGAGTAGGGGTTCCTTGCCTGACAGCGTCCGCCAAGGGGGGTGGCGGCGGACGTGGACGGAACCACTCTACGTGGCGATATTTAGCGTTATCAGATGACAAAAGCCACGAATCAGGTATGGGAATGGCAAAGTCCGTGACAGATCTGCCCGATCTATCGATGGTAGACGGGCAAATTTCCCTTCAATTTCAAGATTGAAGGCCGGATTCTTCACCGAACGGGCGGTCTGCGACGGCGTGTTGGGCCTGAAGAGGCCCTTGTGTAACGATCACGCTCTGTGAACTACCTCACAAGGCAGTCCGCCATACCCGGGCGGACTACCATCACCACATGACCTGTGTGCTGCTCGCCGAGGACGATCCGGCGATCTCCGAACCGCTCGCCCGAGCCCTGCGACGTGAGGGCTATGAGGTGCTCGTCCGCGAGGACGGTCCGACCGCACTGGCCGCGGGCCTGACCGAGGAGGTCGACCTCGTCGTCCTCGACCTCGGCCTGCCCGAGATGGACGGCCTGGAGGTCTGCCGCCGCCTGCGCGCCGACGGCAAGAGCTGCCCCGTCCTGGTGCTCACCGCCCGCGCGGACGAGGTGGACACCGTGGTCGGCCTCGACGCCGGTGCCGACGACTACGTGACCAAGCCCTTCCGCCTGGCCGAACTGCTCGCCCGCGTCCGCGCCCTGCTCCGGCGCGGCAACGTCGACCAGCTCACCACCGGCGCGCACGGGGTGAAGATCGACATCGAGTCCCACCGCGCCTGGCTCGGCGAGGAGGAGCTCACCCTCTCCGCCAAGGAGTTCGAGCTGCTGCGCGTCCTCGTCCGGGACGCCGGCCGGGTGGTCACCCGCGAGGAGATCATGCGGCAGGTCTGGGACACCACCTGGTGGACCTCCACCAAGACCCTGGACATGCACATCTCCTGGCTCCGCAAGAAGCTCGGCGACGACGCGGCGAACCCGCGCTACATCGCCACCGTGCGCGGAGTGGGGTTCCGGTTCGAGAAGAATTAGCCCCGTACGGAGATCGCGGCCGGGAGTCGGCCGACGAAGCGGAGCACCTCGGGGAGCGGCAGCGTGAAACGCCGGATGATCAACTCGCTGCTGGGCGTCGTCCTGGTGGTGGTCGTGGTGTTCTGCGTGCCGCTCGCCCTGGTCGAGAAGCGCACCATCGTCAACTCGGCCCAGGACCGGGTGGACGCGGCCGCCGTCCGGGTGCTCGCCCTGGTCGAGAACCGGCTCTCCGCGGGTGAGTCGGTCACCGGCCGGGCCTTCGACAACCAGGTCACCGAGGGCAGCTACGTCGAGGTGCAGATCCCCGGCCAGGACGTCGTCTCCAGCGGCGAACGCCTGGCCGGCGGCCACCTGCTGAAGGCCGTCGAACGCGGCAACAGCGGAGAGGTCGTCACCGTCGAGCAGTCCCGCGCGGACGTCGACCACGAGATCGCCAACATGCTGCTGCTGCTCGGCGTGGTCGCCCTGCTGGCCGTCCAGGCCGCCGTGGCGCTCGCCGTCTGGCAGGCCAAACGGCTCGCCCGGCCGCTCACCGACCTGGCCGAGACCGCCGAACGGCTCGGCTCCGGCGACCCGCGCCCCCGCGACCGCCGCTACGGGGTGCCCGAACTCGACCGGGTCGCCGAGGTGCTGGACACCAGCGCCGAGCGGATCGCCCGGATGCTCACCGCCGAACGCCGGCTCGCCGCCGACGCCTCGCACCAGCTGCGCACCCCGCTCACCGCGCTCTCCATGCGGCTGGAGGAGATCACCGCCCTCGCCGAGGAACCGGAGACCGTCAAGGAGGAGGCGACCATCGCCCTCCAGCAGGTCGAACGGCTCACCGACGTCGTCCAGCGGCTGCTCACCACCCAGCGCGACCCGCGCAGCCCCACCGCGGTGGCCTTCGACCTGGACGAGGTGATCAAGCAGCAGGTCGAGGAGTGGGGCCCGTCGCTGCGCGAGACCGGCCGGGTGCTGTCCCTGGAGGGCCTGCACGGGGTCACCGCCGTCGGCACCCCGGGCACCGTCGCCCAGGTGCTGGCCACCCTGATCGAGAACTCGCTGATGCACGGCGCCGGGACGATCACCCTGCGGGTCCGGCCCTCCGGCACCTCGGTGGTGGTCGAGGTGCAGGACCAGGGCGCCGGCGTGCCGCCGGACCTCGGGAACCGGGTGTTCGAGCGCGCCGTCAGCGGCCGCAACTCCACCGGCATCGGCCTGGCCGTCGCCCGTGACCTCGCGGAGGCGGACGGGGGCCGGCTCGAACTGCTCTCGCTGAAGCCCGCGGTGTTCGCGCTCTTCCTCGGCCGCAGCCACGCGGACTGAGCCGGGGCGGGTGCGGCCGGGAGTACGGCCGTCCAGGGCGGACGGCCGGTCGGCTATTCGGCCTTGGCGTAGCGGATCTGCTCGGCGGCCAGCATCAGCTCGGCCTGGGCGGCCAGCTCCTGGCCGCTGGTGCCGCTGGTGCCGCTCGCGTCCTGCGCGACCGGCTCGGGCAGTGCCTTGAACACCCAGGTCCGGTACGAGAAGAAGCGGAACACGGTGGCCACCGCGAGGCCGGCCACCTTGGCGCCCAGCTGCTCGTAGTGCGAGTCGAGGCCGAGCACGTACACCGAGAAGCCGAGCACGCCGGTCTCGATCAGCATGCCGATGCCGCTGTACACGAGGAACAGCGTGATCTCCCGCTTGCGCGAGGCGGCGTCGCGGTCCCGGTACAGCCAGTAGCGGTAGCCCAGGTAGTTGGTGGCGATGGCGATCAGCGTCGCCGCGATGTTGGACCGCAGCGAGGCCAGGCCCAGCCCGTTGAGGCACACCCAGAACACGGCGAAGTTGACCACCACGCCGCTCAGGCCGACCAGGCCGAACTTCACCACTTCGCCTGACAGCCCCCGCAGTTTCTGCGAGAGCGAAGGGCTCGAAGCTGCGGACGTCGCCATACCGGGCTGCCTCCATGTGCCTGCGGGTCGAAGAGCGGATCGCGTGGACGCGTCCACCCCTTGAGCCCTGCGTGCACGCACATGATCGGACTGCGCAGACCAGGACCTAGCCGTCCAGGCTACCCGCTTCCACCGAACGGCTCAGCCCCCAGGGCTCCGGGTTGACTGGGACGCCCAGCCCACCCCAGCGGTTCCACCGCCCCCGACCGGCCCGGATATCCTGGCGGGGTGACTTCCCCGGGCAATGTGAATTTTCCAGTGGTGGGCATGATCGGCGGCGGGCAGTTGGCCCGCATGGCACACCAGGCGGGCATCCCGCTCGGGGTCAGGTTCAAACTCCTCGCCGACACGCCCCAGGACTCCGCCGCACAGGTGGTCTCCGACGTCGTCCTCGGCGACTACCGCGACCTCGACACGCTGCGCCGCTTCGCGGCCGGCTGCGACGTGATCACCTTCGACCACGAGCACGTCCCCACCGAGCACCTGCGGGCCCTGGAAGCCGACGGCATCGCCGTCCGGCCCGGCCCGGACGCGCTGGTCAACGCCCAGGACAAGGGCGTCATGCGGGCCAAGCTCGACTCCATCGGCGTGCCCTGCCCCCGCCACCGGATCGTCGCCGACCCGGCCGACGTCACCGCCTTCGCGAACGAGGGCTCCGGCTACCCGGTCGTGCTGAAGACCGTCCGCGGCGGCTACGACGGCAAGGGCGTCTGGGTCGTCGACGGCGAGGAGGACGCGCAGGCGCCGTTCCTGGCCGGCGTCCAGGTGCTCGCCGAGGAGAAGGTCGACTTCGTCCGCGAACTCGCCGCCAACGTCGTCCGCTCGCCCAGCGGCCAGGCCGTCGCCTACCCGGTGGTGGAGAGCGTCCAGGAGAACGGCGTCTGCGCCGAGGTCACCGCCCCCGCGCCGGACCTCGACCCGGCCCTCTCCGACGAGGCCCAGCAGCTGGCCCTGCGCATCGCCGGCGACCTCGGCATCACCGGCCACCTCGCCGTCGAACTGTTCCAGACCAGGGACGGCCGGATCCTCGTCAACGAACTCGCCATGCGCCCCCACAACTCCGGGCACTGGACCCAGGACGGCGCCGTCACCTCGCAGTTCGAGAACCACCTGCGGGCCGTCCTCGACCTCCCGCTCGGCGACCCCCGGCCGCGCGCCAAGTGGACCGTCATGGTCAACGTCCTCGGCGGCGACTACCCGGACATGTACCACGCCTTCCTGCACTGCATGGCCCGCGACCCCGGCCTGCGGATCCACATGTACGGGAAGGACGTGAAGCCCGGCCGCAAGGTCGGCCACGTCAACGTCTTCGGGGACGACCTCGACGACGTCCGCGAGCGCGCCCGCCACGCGGCCGCCTACCTGCGAGGAACGATCACCGAATGACCTCCTCCCCTTCGAGCCCGCTCGTCGGCATCGTCATGGGCTCGGACTCCGACTGGCCCGTCATGGAGGCCGCCGCCCAGGCCCTCGACGAGTTCGAGATCCCCTACGAGGTCGACGTCGTCTCGGCGCACCGGATGCCCCGCGAGATGGTCGCGTACGGCGAGAACGCCCACCGGCGCGGCCTCAAGGCGATCATCGCCGGCGCCGGCGGCGCCGCCCACCTGCCGGGCATGCTCGCCTCCGTCACCCCGCTGCCCGTCATCGGCGTGCCGGTGCCGCTGCGCTACCTGGACGGCATGGACAGCCTGCTGTCCATCGTCCAGATGCCGGCCGGCGTCCCGGTCGCGACCGTCTCGGTGGCCGGCGCGCGCAACGCCGGCCTGCTCGCCGTGCGGATGCTGGCCGCGTTCGACCCCGAACTGACCGAGCGGATGACCGACTTCCAGGCCGAACTGAACAACCAGGCCACCGAGAAGGGCAAGAAGCTCCGCGCCAAGGTGGCCGGATCCTCCTCCTTCGGCTTCGGCAAGTAACCCCGGCGGCGGGTGGGGTAGAACAGCCGGTATGACTACCGAGCTGGACTCCCCCACCCCGCTGGACCGCGCCCGGGCCCTGCTGCGCACCGCCCCCGTGGTCGACGGCCACAACGACCTCCCGTGGGCGATGCGCGAGCAGGCCGGGTACGACCTCGGCGCGGTCGACCTCGCCGCCGACCAGAGCGACCGTCTGCACACCGACCTCGCCCGCCTCGCGGAGGGCGGGGTCGGCGCGCAGTTCTGGTCCGTCTACGTGCCGACCCGGCTGGCCGGCGACCACGCGGTGAGCGCCACCCTGGAACAGATCGACTTCGTCCACGCCCTGGTCGAGCGCTACCCCGACCGGCTCCGGCTCGCCCGCACCGCCGACGACATGGAAGCCGCCCGCGCCGAAGGCCGGATCGCCTCCCTGATGGGCGCCGAGGGAGGCCACTCCATCGACTGCTCGCTTGCCACCCTGCGGGCTCTCCACGAGCTCGGCGTGCGCTACCTGACGCTCACCCACAACGACAACGTGCCGTGGGCCGACTCGGCCACCGACAAGCCGGTGGCCGGCGGGCTGACCCGCTTCGGCGAGGAGGTCGTCCGGGAGATGAACCGGCTCGGCATGCTCGTCGACCTCTCGCACGTCTCCGCCGACACCATGCGCGACGCCCTGCGGGTCACCGAGGCCCCGGTCGTCTTCTCGCACTCCTCCGCCCGCGCCGTCTGCGACCACCCGCGCAACATCCCGGACGACGTGCTCGCCCAGCTGCCCGCCAACGGCGGCGTGGCGATGGCCACCTTCGTGCCCAAGTTCATCCTGCCCGCCGCCATCGAGTGGACCCTCGCCGCCGACGAGAACATGCGCGCCCACGGCTTCCACCCGCTCGACACCACCCCGCCCGCGATGGAGCGCCAGCGCGCCTTCGAGGCCGCCAACCCGCGCCCGATCGCCACCCCGGCCACCGTCGCCGACCACCTCGACCACCTGCGCGAGGTCGCCGGCATCGACCACATCGGCATCGGCGGCGACTTCGACGGCACCGCGTTCCTGCCCGACGGCCTGGGCTCGGTGGCCGGCTACCCCAACCTGATCGCCGAACTCCTGCGCCGGAACTGGTCCGAGGCCGACCTCGCCAAGCTCACCTGGCACAACGCCGTCCGCGTCCTGCGCGACGCCGAGTCCGTCGCCGCCGGGCTGCGGGCCGGCCGCCGCCCGTCCATCGCCACCATCGCCCAGCTGGACGGCGTAAAGGGCTGAGCTCAGCCCAGCCGCGGGATCTCGATGGCCGGGCACCTGTCCATCACCATGGCGAGCCCGGCCGTCCTGGTCCGCGCGTACGCGGCCTCGTCGACCACCCCCAGCTGGAACCAGACGGCCTTCGCCCCGGCCGCCACCGCCTGGTCGGCCACCTCCCCGGCCAGCGCGCTGTTCACGAACACGTCCACCACGTCGACCGGGAACGGGATCTCGGCGAGCGAGGCGTAGCCGGGCTCGCCGAGGACCGTCTCGGCCTTCGGGTGCACCGGCACGACGCGCTTGCCGTACCGCTGGAGCACCCCGGCCACCCCGTACGCGGCCCGGGCGGTGTTGTCGGACAGGCCCACGACCGCCCAGGTGTCGCCGGTGCCGGTGAGGATCTCGCGAACCGTCGCGTCGTCGCCGTAGCTCGTCATGCCGGTGCCAACGACGACCACGGGCGCCGGATTCCCGCAGGTGTCAGCTGGGGCGGCCGAGGGCGCGGTACGTCCAGCCGGCGGCGCGCCAGGCGTCGGCGTCCAGGACGTTGCGGCCGTCGAGGAGGCGGCGTTCGGCGACCACGGCACCGAGGACGGCAGGGTCCAGCTCGCGGAACTCGGCCCACTCGGTGAGGTGCAGGACGACGTGGGCGCCCTCGGCGGCCTCCATGGCCGAGTCGGCGTAGGCGAGCGAGGGGAACATCTTGCGGGCGTTGTCGACGGCCTTCGGGTCGTAGACGGTGACCTGGGCGCCCTGGAGCTGGATCTGGGCGGCGACGTTGAGCGCGGGGGAGTCCCGGATGTCGTCCGAGTTGGGCTTGAACGCGGCGCCGAGGACGGCCACCCGGCGGCCCAGGAAGCCGCCGCCGCACTGCTCGCGGGCCAGCTCCACCATCCGGGAGCGGCGGCGCATGTTGATCGAGTCGACCTCGCGCAGGAAGGTCAGCGCCTGGTCGGCGCCGAGTTCGCCGGCCCGGGCCATGAACGCCCGGATGTCCTTGGGCAGGCAGCCGCCGCCGAAGCCCAGACCGGAGTTGAGGAACTTGCGGCCGATCCGCTCGTCGTGCCCGAGCGCGGTGGAGAGCAGCGTGACGTCGGCGCCGGCCGCCTCGCAGACCTCGGCCATCGCGTTGATGAAGGAGATCTTGGTGGCCAGGAAGGAGTTGGCGGCGGCCTTCACCAGCTCGGCGGTCGCGTAGTCGGTGACCAGGAACGGCACCCCGGCCGCGATCGGCTCGGCGTACACCTCGCGCAGCAGCCGCTCGGCACGCTCGCTGTGGGCGCCGACGACGATCCGGTCCGGGCGCAGGGTGTCCTGGACGGCGAAGCCCTCGCGCAGGAACTCCGGGTTCCAGGCGAGTTCGGCGCCCGCGCCGACGGGTGCCAGCGCGGCCAGCCGCTCGGCGAGCCGGCTCGCCGAGCCGACCGGCACGGTGGACTTGCCGACCACCAGGACCGGGCGGGTCAGGTACGGGGCGAGGCCGTCGATCGCGGCGTCGACGTACGACATGTCGGCGGCGAACTCGCCCTTGCGCTGCGGGGTGTTGACGCAGACGAAGTGCACGTCGCCGAACTCCGCGGCCTCCTGGACGGAGCTGGTGAAGCGCAGCCGGCCGGTCGAACCCTCGTGCCCGGCGACGTGCTTGAGCAGCAGCTCGGACAGCCCCGGCTCGTACATCGGGACGCGGCCGGCGGTCAGCGTGGCGATCTTGTCGGGGTCGATGTCCAGGCCCAGCACCTCGAAGCCGAACTCGGCCATCGCGGCCGCGTGCGTGGCACCGAGGTAGCCGGTGCCGATCACGGAGATGCGGAGGGTCACGGGTTCCCCTTTGTGCGGACTCGACCTGTACGGGTGCCTCTGATGCTATCCGCCCCGACGGATCCGGCCTCGATCGCCCGTACGCCGGGGACGCTAGGCAGCCGCAGGTCGGAGCCCTAGGATCTCTACTGAACGGTAGTTAACACCGGATCGACTTCGATCACTGGACGAGGCGGGCATCATGGCGGGCAGCGCAGGGGCGGCTGACTTCGATCTCTTCCGTATCTCCGAGGAGCACGAGATGCTCCGTGAGGCGGTGCGTTCGCTGGCCGAGGCGAAGATCGCTCCGTTCGCGGCGGAGGTGGATGAGCTGGGGCGGTTCCCGCAGGAGGCGTTGGACGCGTTGCGGGGCAGTGATCTGCATGCGGTGCACGTGCCGGAGGAGTTCGGTGGTGCGGGGGCGGATG
>NZ_JBHWIJ010000313.1:0-3509 GCF_042732255.1 Kitasatospora sp. NPDC059803
CTATGCCTTACAGCGCCGATGGTACTGCAGGGGGGACCCTGTGGGAGAGTAGGACGCCGCCGAACAATCATTCGAGAGAAGCCCCCGCCGGGTGAACCTGGCGGGGGCTTTTCTGTTGTAGGGTCAACGTGCATTGTCATCACACGGGACAGGAGGCCCCCGGGTGGAGGTCCAGGAGACGCGGGTCCAGACCGATCGCGTCCTCACCATCCCCAACCTGCTCAGCATGGGCCGGCTGGTCGGTGTTCCGCTTTTTCTCTGGCTGATTCTCTGGCCGGTTTTCGATGGCCCCAACAACGATGGTTGGGCGCTGCTGATCCTGATGCTGAGCGGTGTCAGCGACTACCTCGACGGGAAACTCGCGCGGCGGTGGGGGCAGGTCAGCCGGGTGGGGCAACTGCTCGATCCACTGGCCGACCGGCTCTATGTGCTGTCCACGCTGGTCGGTTTGACCTGGCGTGAGATTCTTCCGTGGTGGGTGACGGCGATTCTGCTGGCCCGGGAAGTATTTATCGGCGCGCTGCTGCCCATTTTGAACCGGCACGGTTACGGGCCGCTCCAGGTGAGTTTTCTGGGGAAGGCCGCGACCTTCAATCTGATGTACGCGTTTCCGCTTCTCCTGCTCGGCAGCGTGGACAGCTGGATCGCGCGGCCGGCCGAGGTGGTGAGCTGGGCCTTCATCTGGTGGGGGACCACGTTGTACTGGTGGGCCGGTATTCTTTACGCGGTTCAGGCCAGGCGGATCACCCGAGCGGGCTCGACGGGCTCCGCGTCCGCAGTCTGAGACGTGATCTGAGAGAAGTCCCACGCCGCATCGGTGCGTCGGACGATACCTTCCGGGTAGGGATCCCTCTGGAACGGTTTGATGGACCTGTAGGTCCACCACCGCAAAGGAGGACGCACCCGTAATGAAAGCCGTTGTCATGGCAGGGGGCGAAGGAACCCGACTCCGCCCGATGACCTCAAGCATGCCGAAGCCGCTGCTTCCGGTGGCCAATAGGCCGATCATGGAGCACGTGCTTCGGCTGCTGAAGCGGCACGGCCTCTCCGACACCGTCGTCACCGTCCAGTTCCTGGCCTCACTGGTCAAGAACTACTTCGGTGACGGCGAGGACTTGGGCATGCATCTGACCTATGCCCACGAGGAGACGCCGCTAGGCACCGCGGGGAGTGTCAAGAACGCCGAGGACGCGTTGAAGGACGACTCCTTTCTGGTGATCTCCGGTGACGCGCTGACCGACTTCGACCTCTCGGAATTGATCGACTTTCACCGCAGCAAGAACGCACTGGTCACCGTCTGTCTCACCAGGGTGCCGAATCCCCTCGAGTTCGGTATCACGATCACGGACGACGACGGACGGGTCGAGCGCTTCCTGGAGAAGCCGACCTGGGGGCAGGTCTTCTCGGACACTGTGAACACCGGTATCTACGTGATGGAACCAGAGGTCTTCGACTACGTCGCAGCAGGTGAGTCCGTCGACTGGTCGAGTGACGTCTTCCCGCAATTGTTGAAGGAGGGCAAGCGGGTCTACGGCTACGTCGCCGAGGGCTACTGGGAGGACGTGGGCACCCACGAGAGCTACGGCAAGGCCCAGGCGGACGTCCTGGAGGGCAAGGTCGACGTCGAGCTCGACGGGTTCGAGATCTCGCCGGGCGTCTGGGTGGCCGAGGGTGCGGAGGTGGACCCGGAGGCGGTGCTGCGCGGGCCGCTGTACATCGGGGACTACGCCAAGGTCGAGGCCGGTGTCGAGATCCGCGAGCACACCGTGCTCGGCAGCAACGTGGTGGTCAAGCGCGGGGCCTTCCTCCACAAGGCGGTCGTGCACGACAACGTCTACATCGGGCCGCAGAGCAATCTGCGCGGCTGCGTGGTCGGCAAGAACACCGACGTGATGCGGGCCGCCCGGATCGAGGACGGCGCGGTGATCGGGGACGAGTGCCTGATCGGCGAGGAGTCGATCATCGGTGCGAACGTCCGGGTCTATCCGTTCAAGACCATCGAGGCCGGCGCCGTCGTCAACACGTCGGTGATCTGGGAGTCCCGCGGCCAGGAGCACCTGTTCGGTGTCCGTGGCGTGTCGGGGATCCTGAACGTCGAGATCACTCCGGAACTGGCCGTGCGGTTGGCCGGCGCGTACGCCACGACCTTGAAGAAGGGGGCGACCGTCACCATTGCGCGTGACCACTCGCGTGGTGCGCGTGCGCTCAAACGGGCGATGATTTCGGCGCTCCAGACGTCGGCCATAGACGTTCGCGACCTGGAGAACGTGCCGATGCCGGTGGCCCGGCAGCACACCGCGCGGGGGAGTGCGGGCGGGATCTTCCTGCGGACCACGCCGGGGGTGCCCGACTCGCTGGACATCCTCTTCTTCGACGAGCGCGGGGCCGACCTCTCGCAGGCCGGCCAGCGCAAGCTGGATCGCGTGTACGCGCGCCAGGAGTACCGGCGGGCCTTCCCCGGTGAGATCGGGGACCTGACCTTCCCGTCCAGCGTCTTCGACTCCTACGCGGGCAACCTGCTGCGGGCCGTCGACACCACCGGGGTCCGGGAGGCCGGACTGAAGGTGGTCGTGGACACCGCGCACGGCAGCGCCGGCCTGGTTCTGCCGAGCATCCTCGGGCGGCTCGGAGTGGAGGCGCTCACCGTCTCCAGCGGGCTGGACGAGGCGCGGCCGACGGAGGACGCGGAGGAGCGGCGGGCGGGGCTGGCCAGGCTCGGCGAGCTGGTGGCCTCTTCCCGGGCGGCCTTCGGCGTCCGCTTCGACCCGGTCGGCGAGCGGGTCGCGTTCGTCGACGAACTGGGCCGGGTGATCGACGACGACCGGGCACTGCTGGTGCTGCTGGACCTGGTCGCGGCCGAGCGGCGCAGCGGGCAGGTGGCGCTGCCGGTGACCACGACCCGGATCGCCGAGCAGGTCGCCGCGTACCACGGCACCCAGGTCATCTGGACCACGACGACGCCGGACGACCTGGCGAAGGCGGCCGCCACCGAGGGCACGGTGTTCGGCGGGGACGGGCGCGGCGGGTTCGTGGTGCCGGAGTTCAGCGGAGTGCTGGACGGGGCCGCGGCCTTCGTGCGGTTGGTCGGCCTGGTGGCGCGGACCCAGCTCACGCTGAGCCAGATCGACGCGCGGATCCCGCAGGCGCACATCCGTCGCCGGGACCTGGCGACGCCGTGGGCGGCCAAGGGCATGGTGATGCGCTCGGTGGTCGAGGCGGCCGGCAGTCGGAGGCTGGACACCACCGACGGCGTCCGGGTCGTCGAGGCGGACGGGCGCTGGACGCTGGTGCTGCCGGACCCGGCCGAGGCGACCACCCACCTGTGGGCGGAGGGCCCGGACGACGAGGCGACCGAGGCGCTGCTGGACGAGTGGGCGGCGGTGGTCGACGGGGCCGGGCGGTGACGACACCGGCCTGATCGTCCGACGGTCCTGACGGTCGGGGGGGGGGGGGGGGGGGGCGCGCGCCCCCCCGCGCAAGAAGCAAGATAGCTAGATAAAAGACAAAGT
>NZ_JBHWIJ010000313.1:3519-9757 GCF_042732255.1 Kitasatospora sp. NPDC059803
CGGGGGCGGGGCGGGGGGGTCCCCGCCGGGGCTTTCGGGCCCGCGGCTGGGGGGGGGGGGGCGGCCCGTACGGGCCCCCCCGCCCCGCTGTCCGATTTCACACTGTTCGCAATGATCCGTCACTTTGTGTCGTGTGTGCAGCTCAGGGGGTGTGCGTGGGCCCCTTCGCCGACGTGGGACGATGGTCCGCATGCCAGCGACGCCGACGCCGAGTGCCCCGAACGGACGGTACAACCGTCCGGACGCCTCGATGTCCCTGCTGACCAACGTCATGGACCACAGCCTCGACGAGGGCTACGCCGAGGCGGCCGCGGCGCGGGGCGGAGACCACGACAGCCGGATACCCAGGACGGTCCGAGGCCTGCTCACGCTGGGCGCCGGGCTGGCGTTGGTCGGGGTCGTGGTGACGGTCGGCGCGGTGAACGCGCACAAGGCGGAGCCGACGCTGGCCAAGGAGCGGGACGCGCTGATCCACCGGATCAACGACACCAACGGCTCGGCCGACCACCTCCAGCAGCAGGTGCAGGACCTGCGGCGCAAGGTCGAGAGCACGCAGCAGCAGGCGCTCGCCACGGGCGACGGCGACGAGGGCGGTCTGACCGGCGCGGTGGGCCTCGGCGAGGTCGCGGGGCCGGGCGTCAAGCTGGTCCTGGAGGACGCGGCGGGGACCGGTGGCGGGGGGAACGTCGACCCGCGGGCCGGGCAGGGCTTCTCCAACAGCGGCCGGCTGCGGGACCGCGACCTCCAGCTGGTGGTGAACGGCCTGTGGGGATCCGGCGCGGAAGCCGTGGCGATCAACGGCCAGCGGCTCACCGCGCTCTCGGCGATCCGGGCCGCGGGCGAGGCGGTGCTGGTGGACAACCGGCCGCTCGTCCCGCCGTACAACATCCAGGCGATCGGGGACGGGCCGAAGCTGCTCACCGCCTTCGAGAACGACATGGCCGGGCAGTACCTGCGGCTGCTCCAGGAGAAGTACGGCATCAAGTCGACCATGTCCGCGCAGAAGAGCCTGACGCTGCCGGCCGCGGTGGGTGTGACGCTGCGGACCGCCCAGCCGGTCACGCCCGAGTCTTCGCCCCCGGCGTCCTCGTCGGCGGCTTCGGTCACCCCGACGCCGTCACCCACCGCCGGAACCTCCGGGAGTCCGAGCGCGTCCGTTTCACCGTCTGCGGGCACCGGGCGGCGTACGCCGAGCGGGTCCGCGAAGACCACGACAGCCCACTCGTCCACGACGGCCCCGACCGGGTCGTCGTCCGCAGGGACAGGAGCAGCTAGACCGTGATTGCCGTACTGGGTCTCGTGATCGGGGTGGTCGTCGGACTCTTCGTCCAGCCCGAGGTGCCGGACGCCGTCGTGCCGTACCTGCCGATCGCGGTGGTGGCGGCGCTGGACGCCGTGTTCGGCGGCGTCCGGGCGATGCTGGACGGGATCTTCAACGACAAGGTGTTCATCGTCTCGTTCCTGTCGAACGTGGTGGTCGCGGCACTGATCGTCTTCCTCGGTGACCAGCTGGGCGTCGGCTCGCAGCTGTCCACGGGTGTGGTCGTCGTCCTCGGCATCCGCATCTTCTCCAACGCGGCCGCGATTCGGCGCCATGTCTTCCGCGCCTGAGCCGGGCCGCGGGGCGGCGGAGGAGCACGCGGACGGCGGCGGGAATGCGTTGGAACGGGCCGCCGAGGCGCCGGGGCCGGAGTCGGCGGCCGAGGCGGGCCCGGCCGAGCCGGTGGACGGGGCCGGGGAGGTCCGGCACGCCGACCAGGCCGACCAGACCGAGGAGCCGGAGAAGGCCGAGGGGCCTGTGGCGGCGGTGGAGGAGCCCGAGGAGCGGGCTGCGGCGAAGTCTGACGCTAAGCCTGAGCTTGATGCGGAGGCGGCGCCCGCGCCCGTGGTGCGGCTCGCGAAGGCCGCGGTGCCTGAGCCCGGGCCTGTGTCTGAACTCGGGCCTGCGTCTGAGTCCGAGCCTGCGTCCGAGCCCGTGGCGGAGCCGGCTGCGGTGGACCGCAGCGCGGGGCGGCGGCGCCTCAAGGCGGCCCTGTGGCCGCCGCGGATGTCGCGCGGGCAGCTGGTGGTGGCGCTGCTGCTGTTCTCGCTCGGCCTGGGGCTGGCGATCCAGGTGCGGTCGACCAACGACCACCACAGCCAGCTCCGCGGGGCCCGCCAGGAGGACCTGGTGCGCATCCTCGACGAACTGGACAGCCGCCAGCAGCGTCTTCAGCAGGAGAAGGCGGAGTTGGAGCAGTCCCTGGCCAAGTTGGAGAACAGTTCCAACCAGGCCAAGGAGGCCCAGGAACAGACCAGGAAGAAGGCGACGGAGCTCGGCGTGCTCGCCGGTACCGTCAAAGCCACTGGTCCGGGCATCGTACTCACGGTCGATGATCCCCAAGGGCAGGTGAAGGCAGATATGCTGCTGGACACCCTGCAAGAACTTCGAGCGGCGGGGGCGGAGGCGATTCAGATCAACGATGTGCGCGTGGTGGTCAACACCTACTTCACCGACGTGTCGGGCGGCGGGGTGCAGATCGACGGGAAGAAGGTCTCGCAGCCCTATCGGTTCACCGTCGTGGGGAACCCGCAGGATCTGACACCCGCGCTGAACATCCCGGGGGGTGTCGTCCGTACTCTGGAGAGTCACCAGGCGCGGGCGACGATCACCCAGCAGCAGAAGGTGGTCGTCGACGCCCTCGTGGATCTGAAGACGCCGCAGTACGCCAAGCCGGCTTCGAAGTGACGGGGCGCCCGACGAACAGCCCGTCACCCGCGGGCGGCACCCGGTGCGGGGCGCCGCCGTCGCGTGGGCGAGACTGGGTCGTACCAGCACGCACCGGAGCACCAATCGCAGTACCGACCGTCGGAGTACCACTCCAGCAGGCTCGGTCCGCAACCGGGCCCGCAGCCTGTCCGAGGTTCTCACCCTGCCCCGCGGGCGGGTCTGTCACACGCAAGGGGATTCGCCCGTGAGTTTCTTCTCGAAGTTGTTCGGTCGTAACAAGGGCCGTGGCGCGGCCTCCGTCGAGGCGCCCACCGCGCGGCACCGCCGGCCCGAGGACGAGGCCGCCGTGCCGGGCATGCGCCCCGCCCCCGAGGGGGCGGCGTACGCCGAGCAGCAGCTGTTCCGGGACGGCGCCGCCGCCCAGTACGCAGGGAATCCGGTGGGTTACGGCGCGTCGGTTGACCCTTCCGGCGACCCGCGCATAGGTTTCCAGTCAGGACCCTCAAGCTCTGGTGGAGGGTTTGCCCCGGACCCGTACGCCGGGCACAACCCGTCGGGTGTGCCGCGCCAGGAGGCTGTGAACATGGCTGGCCCCACTCCGTGCCCCAGGTGCGGCAACCAGAACCCGGCCGCGGCCCGGTTCTGCTCCAACTGCGGTACGGCCCTGCGCGGTGGCCTGCTTCCGGAGGGGGCGGCGGAGACCACGTCGACCATCTCCATCTCCGGCCTGGAGTCGTACGACCCCAACACCACGACCGGCACCGGCGCCACGCCGGCCCTGTCGGCCGAGGTGCTGTCGGCGATCGACGCGCTGCCGCCGGGCTCGGCCCTGCTGATCGTCCAGCGCGGTCCGAACTCGGGCAGCCGCTTCCTGCTGGACTCGGACGTCACCACGGCCGGCCGTCACCCGCAGGGCGACATCTTCCTGGACGACGTCACGGTCTCGCGGCGCCACGTGGAGTTCCGCCGGACGCGGGCCGGGTTCAGCGTCGCGGACGTCGGCAGCCTCAACGGCACCTACGTCAACCGGGAGCGGATCGACGAGGTGTCGCTGAACAACGGTGACGAGGTGCAGATCGGGAAGTACCGGCTGGTGTTCTTCGCCGGCCACAACCGGGGGTACTGAACCCAACGTCGGTAGGAGCCCGAGTGAGTACGAATACCCCTTCATCTTCTCTCGGGGCGGCCACCCCCGCATCGTCCGGTCCGCAGGCGGACCGCGGCGGGCGCGGGGTGGTCGCGGGCCCCAGGCAGCCGATCCGCCCGGACCGGCCGGGTGGGCGGCGGCGCGGCGGTGACGAGCTGCTGAGCATCGGCGCGGTGTTGACCTTCCTGCGCGACGACTTCCCCGAGGTCACCATCTCCAAGATCAGGTTCCTGGAGGCGGAGGGCCTGGTCGAGCCGCAGCGCACGCCCTCGGGGTACCGCAAGTTCAGTCCGGCCGACGTCGAGCGGCTGGCCTACGTCCTGCGGATGCAGCGTGACCACTACCTGCCGCTGCGGGTGATCCGCGAGCACCTGGACGCCATCGAGCGCGGTGAGGCACCGCCCGCGCTGCCGTCCGCCGACACCCGGCCCGGGCCCGTGGAGGAGGCGGACCGGGAGCTGGGGGCTTCGGCCGACGTCCCGTCCGGAGTCCGGCTGGGGCGTGCCGAACTGCTGGCGGCCGCCGAGTCCGGGGAGCGCGAGCTCTCCGAGTGGGAGTCCTACGGTCTGGTCGCGCCGGGCCCGGACGGCGGGTACGACGGCGAGGCGCTGCAGGTGGCCCGGCTGGTCGCGGAACTCGGCCGGTACGGGCTGGAGCCGCGGCACCTGCGGGCCATGAAGGCCGCGGCGGACCGGGAGATCGCGCTGGTGGAACAGGTGGTGGCGCCGCTGCGCCGGCACCGGAACCCGCAGACCAGGGCCCATGCCGAGGCCACTGCGCGGGAGCTGGCGACACTGTCCGTGCGGCTGCACGCGGCGATGGTCCAGGCCGGTCTGCGCGGCCGCGGATAGCGTCCCCGCGGGGTTCCTGTGGGGTTCCTGCGGCTGTCCGTCCAAGGCCCCGGCTGACCGCGGTGCACCGCGCTGACCAGGGGCGTCGGCCCTGCGCTTTCATATCCGGGGCCTGAGCCATAGGGTTGCCTGTGTGAATGAGCTCGACGTCGTGGGTGTCCGAGTGGAGATGCCTTCCAACCAGCCGATCGTGCTGCTGCGGGAGGTCGGGGGCGATCGGTACCTGCCGATCTGGATCGGTCCCGGCGAGGCGACCGCGATCGCCTTCGCCCAGCAGGGCATGACGCCGGTCCGCCCGCTGACGCACGACCTGTTCAAGGACGTCCTGGAGGCGCTCGGGCAGCAGCTCACCGAGGTCCGGATCACCGACCTGCGGGAGGGCGTCTTCTACGCCGAGCTGGTCTTCACCGGCGGGGTCGAGGTGAGCGCCCGGCCGTCCGACGCGATAGCGCTGGCCCTGCGCACCGGCACTCCGATCTACGGGAGCGAGGAGGTGCTCGCCGAGGCGGGCATCGCGATCCCGGACGAGCAGGAGGACGAGGTCGAGAAGTTCCGCGAGTTCCTCGACCAGGTGTCGCCCGAGGACTTCGGGGGCAGCGGTCCGCAGTAGCGCGGACTGGATTTCTCTACAGGTCAGGCCGTTGTTTGGCTTGCCGTTTTGCCAAAAACCGTCGACCTACCCACACTAGGGGCACGAAAAACCACTCTCCTGAGTGATGTGGTTTGGCTGGCCCGGCGTGGCGATCGTTGACGGGTCATAGGGGACTGCCTACCGTCAGGAGTGGCTGTCCGGGTGACCGATGCCCGCAGTTCGGGTTGCCCGCAGCACCAGTGGACGGAGGCAGGCATGAGCAGCACCGGCGATGGCACGGCCGTGGGAGGCCTGTGTGCCGTGCACCTGCCGCGCACCGCTCGCACCGTGACGGACCTGCCCCGGGTGGGCAGGTTCCCGGCCGTGCAGCCGGGCCAGCCCGCCATCGAGCGGCTGGCCCCGACGTCCGAACTGATCGGCTACCGCGGTCCGACGGCCTGCGCGGCGGCCGGCATCACGTACCGCCAGCTGGACTACTGGGCCCGGACCGGACTGCTGGAGCCCAGCGTCCGTTCGGCGTACCCGGCCACCAGCCAGCGGCTCTACAGCTTCCGCGACATCCTGCTGCTGAAGATCGTGAAGCGGCTGCTCGACGCGGGCGTCTCGCTGCAGAACATCCGGGTGGCGGTCGCCCATCTGCAGGCGGCCGAGCAGGGCGACCTGGCCGGGATGACGCTGATGTGCGACGGCGCCACGGTGTACGAGTGCACCACGCCGCAGCAGGTGGTGGACCTGCTGAAGGGCGGTCAGGGGGTGTTCGGCATCGCGGTGGGAGTGGTCTGGCGGGAGCTGGAGCTCACGCTCGGGCGGCTGCACGCGGAGCGCACCGACACCGGCGAGACGCTGGTCGGCCACGACCCGTCCGACGAGCTGGCCCAGCGGCGCAACCGGGCGGTCTGACCGCAGAACTGACGAGGCCGCGGGCCCGGACGGGGAAC